>NZ_JAERJY010000100.1:0-13248 GCF_018257375.1 Providencia sp. JGM181
GAACTTTACTCAGTGGTTTTAATGTGTTTAATTAATATTATGTGCATTACTAAGCGGACTACGTTATCTTTTATCTTCATTATTGGTATTTTTGCGTGTAACAATAATTTTACTTTTTAGCGAGTTATAGAGAGACGAGATGAAAACAGAGTTTTCACAGATCCCATTTAAAAAAGGGAATATTTTTTCATTCTCAGGAAGAGTCTTTCTTCTATTGTTACTGGCTTCAGTGTTATTGACGCTTGGATTAGGCAAATATTTTACGGATACCACAGAAAACCGCATGATGGCGAACATTCGCGTACTCGCCATGAGCCAAGCCAAAATGATCGCTTCATTGGATGGCATCGTCAGTACTGTAAAAGATAAAGATATTCCTAAGCTAAAAGTTATTGCCGATAAGCTCAATCAAGATTCCAGTTATGACTATGTCGTTATTGGTGATGAACATTCCGTTCGTTTATATCATCCAAATAGCGAAAAGATTGGCTACCCAATGCAATGGAATAAACCGGGGGCGCTAGAAAATGGTGAAAGCTATTTTATTAAAGGCGAAGGCTCCATGGGGAATGCAGTACGTGCAAAAACACCTATCTTTGATGAAAACGGTAAAGTCATTGGCGTTGTTTCCATTGGTTATCTCACCACCAAAATAGATACCTCATTAGCTGAAGTGTTTGTGCAAACGTCAGCAACATTTTTAGGGGTGTTGGTGATTTTGCTATTTCTATCTTGGGCATTCGCCCGATTAATTCAGCGGCAAATGCTTGGCATGGAACCTGAAGAAATAACCCAATTAGTGTTGGTGCAAAAGGGGATTTTTGATGCGGTGTTTGAAGGCATTATTGCCGTCGACCGTTATGGGAAAATTATCAATATCAACCATAATGCTAGAAAAATGTTGGCGCTGAGTGAGTCAGCTAAACAGTTAATCGGTAAACCGATTTCTGAGTATGTTTCTCCCGCAGGCTTTTTCACGAAAGAAATCGCGAAAAACCATCATGATATCGTTTGCGAGTTCAATGGGTTGAATGTGATAGCCAGCCGAGTTGCCATTATGGATGGTGAGTTGCTGGCGGGAGCGGTGATCAGCTTCCGCAGCCAAAATGATATTGAATCCTTAAATGCGCAGCTTTCTCAAGTTCGCCAATATGTGGATAATTTGCGTACATTGCGCCACGAACATTTAAATTGGATTTCTACTTTAAGTGGTTTGCTGCAAATGAAAGAGTACGACCAAGCCTTGGCGTTAATTAAGGGGGAGTCCGAATCTCGGCAACAATTAATAGATTCACTGCGAGAGCAATTTGCAGATAAACAAGTGGCTGGGTTGTTATTTGGTAAATATCACCGTGCGCGAGAACTGGGCTTACAGCTTATTTTTGTGCCGGGTTGCCAACTCCGTGAATTACCTAACTCATTAAATAGCACGGAACTCTGTGCTGTATTAGGAAATTTATTAGATAATGCCTTTGAGGCGAGTTTAAAGAACGAAGCGGGTAATAAGCAGGTAGAACTGTATATCTCAGATGAAAATAATGAGATTGTGATTGAAGTTGCTGATCAAGGATGTGGTTTTCCCCTTGAGCTGCAAGATAAATGGTTTGAACGCGGAACAACAACAAAAACGGATGCTGTCGATGGACATGGCATAGGGCTATTTTTGGTGGCCTCCTATGTCAATCGATGTAATGGGGCGGTGATCATTGAAGATAATCAACCGTATGGTACTGTATTCTCTATTTTTATACCGAAAGTGAAGACGCAAAATGGCTAAGATAAAAATCCTCATTGTCGAAGATGAACTGCTCCTTGCGGAGATGCACGCGGAGTACATTAAAGCTTATCCTGCTTGTGATAAAGTCTGGCTTGCGGGCAATCTTGCGGAAGCAAGAAAAATGATTGAGTACATGAAGCCTGACTTGATTCTGTTGGATAACTATTTACCTGACGGGAAAGGAATTGATTTAGTTCATGAACTACTTCAGGAGCGCAATAGTGCGGATATTGTATTCACCACCGCCGCTAGTGATATGGAGACAGTCTCTGAGGCGATTCGTCTAGGAGTATTTGATTATTTGGTTAAGCCGATAGCTTATGAGCGTTTAGGGCAAACGTTAGATCGCTATATTCAGCGTAAATCGGTTTTGCAGGGCGCCAATAAAACCAATCAAAGCCAGATTGATGACATGTTTAATACCTATGCCCGTGGTGAGAGCAAAGAAGAGCTACCGACCGGGATTGATGCTATTACGCTTGATAAAGTGCTCGCGTTATTTGCAGTACCCGATGCGGAATATACGGCAGAGTCGATTGCAGAAACCATAAAATTAAGCCGCACTACCGCCCGCCGTTATTTAGAGTATTGTTTAGCCCAACGTAAGATTGAAGCGGAAATTGAGTACGGCAAAGTAGGGCGCCCCCAGCGGATATATCGGGGTAGTCATTAGTTGCCGTAGGTAGACGATTGAAGTCTGCGTGAAGGTGTTTGCGTCAATTTCCCAAAAGGTTGTTATGAACGTACTGATCCTTGGCGCTCGTGCGCCGGCCTGTCTAGAATGGGCGCGAGCGTTTAATGAAGCAGGATGGACTGTCAGCGTCGGTGATTCGCTCAGTCAGCCGCTGAGCCGTTTTAGTTGCTCCGTGCAACATTATATCCGCCTACCGGAACCTCGACAGAACCCGACTGCTTGGGTTGAAGCCCTTGCGACGGAGATTGAAAATCAACATATCGACCTGCTGCTGCCAACTTGCGAAGAAGTATTTTACTTGGCTTATGGTCTTGAACGTTTGCAGCCCTTGTGTCGGGTGTTAACCAGTGATTTTCCACTGTTGCATCGTTTGCATCATAAAGGGGATTTTGCAGCCATGACGAATGGCTGGTCTTTAGCCGCCCCTGAAACCCATCTACTGACAGACAGCCAAGCATTACTCGCCTTTGCGGGCGATGCTGCAAGCTGGGTATTCAAACCTGCGTATTCGCGCTTTGCCTCACAAACCTTGATCCGTCCATCAGCCCAACAGCTAAATAAAATACAGCCCACTCAGACCGAGCCTTGGGTAGCGCAGCGATTTATCAAAGGACGGGAGTTTTGCAGTTTTAGTGTCTTGGTTGATGGTGATCTACGCGCCCACAGCTGTTATCACCCACGCTATCGAGTGGGCCGTGGCTCAGGGATCTATTTCCAACCGAGCACGCCGGAACCTGTACGTCAGTTTATTGAGCATTTTGGTCGCGAAACCGGCTATAACGGGCAAGTGGGGTTCGATTTTATCGAAGACAAAAACGGTCGGTTTCATGTGCTGGAGTGCAACCCAAGAGCGACCAGTGGTGTGCATTTGTTCGACAACCAGCGACGGTTACTAGTGAATAGCTTGAGTCACCCATCCGAGCAGATCCTTGAACCGACATTAGAGCCTCGAATGATCGCATTGGCGATGCTGTTATTTGCCGCACCACGACGAGCCCTGAGCCCGACGCTCTGGCGTGATTATGCCGCCGCCCGGGATGTTATTGTGCAAAAAGGTGACTGGTGGCCGTTGATAGCACAAGTCGGAAGCCTCACGGAAATCATTGCTCGGGCGGTATCTCGACGCTGTGGATTATTAACGGCATCTACGGCAGATATTGAATGGAATGGTCAGCCGCTAGATGAGCGTACGCCATGAAATTATTGTTTGAGGATCAAATTATTAGTGAAAGCGCTAGCACGAATGATAGCTTGGCGCGGCGCTATGTGCGCGCTTGTGCCAGTGAGTGCTTGATAGGCAATGTCAGCACAAAAATGGCGCTGCTCGATACGGGGACGCAGCAATTTCCGGTCAGTATCACGGACGGCAATGAACCCGATGACAACTGCTATGTAGTGTCTCCTCAAACAGCCTACAGTGGCTATGCCCGCGAAGAAATCAAGCGACTAGGTCGACCCTATCTGACTTGGCCGTTGAAGCTGCTGACTCAAGCTGTCGAATGCTTACTGAATGCGGCTAAAATCAACAAATTGGTGCAGGTAAACAACTGGTTGCTATCGACTAACCTTTATCCTGATTATTGGGATGTCACTGAATTGCCAGCGATTACGGCACTGCTGAGGCAAAATTTTCCTGAGCATGGAATTGGTTTTCGTTCGCTCAATGATTTCAGCAACCGTGCATTGCGCCAATGCCTGCAAAACCATGGATATCTGAGTATTCCTAGTCGGCAAGTCTATTTGTTTGATGGTCGGGCAGGGGAGGAAGCGCTGTTTCTCAAGCATCATAATACTCGGCTGGATGCCACGTTGTTACGGCGTAGCCCGTATACCATCGTACCCGGTAGCGAATTAAATGATGACGATTTCAAAAGAATAGAGCATCTTTATAATCTGCTTTATTTGGATAAATATTGCATATTGAACCCCCATTATAATGCGCAGTGGATGCAGCAGGGGCAACGTGAAGGTTGGTTAGAGTTCAGAGCCTTGCGCAACGCAGAAGGGCGTATTGACGGTGCGTTGGGTTGGTTCTCGTCTTCCACTGTGATCAGCACGCCAATAGTAGGTTATGACACCGCCTTGCCCCAAAGGCTTGGATTGTATCGGCAATTGACCCGCCTGTGCCTGCAAGAAGCGGCTGAACGCCGGCAGATACTGAATTTTAGCTCTGGCGCGGCTGAGTTTAAACGCTTGCGGGGTGGCCAACCGCAGATCGAATACAGCTTGGTTTATGTCGCTCATTTATCTTGGGGGCGACGCCTTGTATGGAAGGTGCTGAGTTTTCTGTTACATGGTATCGGTGTGCCGATGATGAGGAAGCTAAAACTGTGAAGCTGTTTGAACATCAATGGTGGCCTGTGGCTATCAGTGACAAGTTGCGAAACCAACCCGTGGCATGCCAGTTGCATGATATTCCGCTGGTGCTGTTTCGAGACAATGACGGGCATGCTGTGGCGCTGCCAGACCGTTGTCCACACCGTTTTGCGCCATTGAGTGCGGGCAAAGTTTGCGATGGACAGATTGAATGTCCTTATCATGGCTGGCGGTTTTCCGCCGACGGGCGGTGTACGCGAGTGCCTGGTACTGACCTTGCGGTGGGAAGTAAGCCGCTGCTTGAAAGTTTCCCTTGTTGCGAAGCTCACGGGCTAGTTTGGGTTAGCCTGAGCATGGAGCGTCCGCAGAGCCCGCCAGTTGCACCCTCTGATAGTTTGCAGAGAGTCGATACGTTTTGGATCACCGATGAAGTGCAGTGTTCGCTGCAAGACGCCGCAGAGAATTTTCTCGACGGTTTTCATACACATTTTGTTCACTCTGGCTGGATCCGTCACGACCGGCAACGGCAACAAATCAGCGCCCGAGTTCGTCCACTGGCCGATGGCGTCGAAGCCGTGTATAGCGAAGAGGGGAAACAATCAGGGTTTATTTCGCAACTGTTTGAGCGTGAGCGCGGCGTCAGTATGGGACGTTTTCGTCTGCCGTGCCTGGCAGAAATTGAGTACCGCGACCGCCGTGATGAGCTCAATTTGCTGGTCAGCGCTTGGCTAGTACCTTGTGGGAATGACCAGTTACGCCTATTTGCACGGATCGCCACTCGACGCGGGAAGCTTCCGGCAGTCATCAAACGTTATGTATTGAGCAAGTTATTCCGCGTGATCCTCCGTCAAGACCGTCAAATATTGGAGAAAGTCAGTGCCAATAAATTGCGTTTTCAAGGAACCTTACCGACACCGCTCGATGGCGAGCAAGATTTACTAGGGCCAAGTATTCGCCAATTACTTGAAGAGGGTGAGCCGCTGATGTTTGAGGAGAAAGAGTTCTGTTTTCGGCTTTAAGTCGCTATGAGGAAAATTGCATATGCTTTCCCGACATATTTGGAGCCTATAAAAAGGCTATTTTTATAGGTTCAGTGCCATCAACCCCATCTCATCTTTTTTCTCAAGTATAAGCCTTCAATTCCATTACTCAGTACTAATCATTGGTTTCAAAAGAAATAATTGCAGAAGTTTTTAATGAGAATAAGTCTCATTATTATATTTTCGTATCAGTACAGTGTGATAGTAAATACGCGGTATGGGAATGTTCATACGTCAACATCACTCATAATGTTGACGCGTGTCAACGAAATGTATATTATTAATGCACTAGGAGGCTGATGAGCAAAAAGCACCCTAACAAAGAAGTACGTGAGGCACTCCGTTATGCAGAGGAAAAGGGCTGGATCGTTGAAGAAGCGACGGGGCATCCTTTCTGTACTGTTAAATGTGGAAATGCTGATCATGGACGAACTCACGCGATGAGCGTAAACAGTACACCCAAAAATCCGGAAGTGCACGCAAAGCAAATCCGTAGAATGGTTGACCGCTGTACCCCGAGGAAACCTAAGGGTTGATTCGGTTTTTTAAAGCAAGGCGGGTAACCGCCTTTTTGATGAGGAGAGCGGAATGGAACTCTACAATTTCACATTGACGTTATCAGGCGTTCAAATGGAGACAGAGGGGCTTGCGGATGCTCTGTATACCAACGGCTGTGATGATGCGCTAATTTGCTACTACGGTAGCTCAGTGTATATAGAATTTGACCGAGAAGCAGAAAGCTTAGACTTAGCTATCAAATCAGCGATTAATGACATTGAAACGGCAGGTATTGGGGCTGTCGTTGAGTCGGTGGACTCGGCTCTAGTTGGTTTGAGTGATATTGCCCAACTTTCCGGTTTAACTCGCCAAGCCATTGCTTTACTAAAAGACGGCTCACGAGGTAAAGGCGATTTCCCTTGTCCTATCCAGCGTATTAGTGGCCAGTCACCACTTTGGGATTGGTCAGAAGTTGCTAAATGGTTGAATGATAGCGGCCGCCTCGACAGTAAAGGCGTTCAGGCTCGAGAGCAGTTGGTGAGTAACGCACATACATTGAGCAAGTGGAATCTTGCGTTGAGAATGAGGGCATTTGGGAATATTAAAGAAATAGAATCCATCGCGTATTCACTTATTTCATAATATTTTATCTTTGAGGACGTTACGATGACCACCTTTTATCAACTAACAGCAACGAGCCTTGGCGGGCAGCGCATTTCTATGGCGGACTACGCGGGTAAGGTGGTTTTAGTTGTGAATACAGCCAGCCATTGTGGCTTTACACCACAATACGAAGGTCTTGAAGGACTCTACAAAAAATATGCAGAACAGGGTTTGGTGGTGCTTGGTTTCCCCTGCAATCAATTCGGGAAACAGGAACCCGGCGGCACAAAGGAAATCGGGCAAACTTGCTACATTAATTACGGTGTGAGCTTTCCGATGTTCGAGAAAATAGACGTCAATGGAAGCGCAGCGCACCCAGTATTTCGTTATCTAAAAAGCGAGTTACCTGGGTTGCTGGGTGGCCGGGTTATGTGGAATTTTACCAAATTCCTGATTGGACGCGATGGTAAACCGCTAAAGCGTTTCGCTCCGTTTACGACCCCTGAAAAAATGGAAGCGGCGATAGTTGCCGCACTTGGAATTTGAGCGTTTGGACATTCTAGTTATTTCATGCAGATAATCTTAGGGCTATTTCCCTGTCCCCGAATTTTGTAACTCATTTTCCATAATCATCACTTTCTTTTGGGCGCGCTCGTCGCCTTGTTTCGCGGCGAGCCGATACCAATATAAGGCTTTCGTATCATCTTGCGATACGCCCATTCCATATTGATAGCACGCTCCGCTGGCATACTGTGCATCACGGCTGCGTTGATTGGCAGCTTTGATAAACCACTGGCAGGCTTTAGCTTGATCGGCGGTGATACCATCGCCTCGTGCATAAATTAACGCTAAATTAAACTGGGCGGACACTTCCCCTTGCTGAGCGGCGAGGGTTAGCCACTTAATGGCTGCAGTGGTATCACGTTTGGTGCCTTGTCCTGCTAAGTAGAGCATACCTAGGCTATTCTGTGCGGGGGAAAACCCTAACTCCGCAGAGCGCGTAAAATACTGAAATGCGGCGGGGTAATTGATTTTGTCATGCATTCCCGTTGCTGCTTGATAACCTAATAAATAGAGCGCTTGCGGCTGATTTTTTTCAGCCAATGTGAGGTAGATTTGATTGGCTTTTTGAGGGTCTTTATCTCCGACGACACCTGTTTCATACCAATAAGCTAACGTTAGCTGCGCTGCGGGTAACTGCTGTGTCGCGGCTTTTTCTAGCCAACTTAATGCTTGTTGTGGATTTTTCTCCAACAGGTTTGGTATGCCTTCTAGAGTATATTCAGCCATATTCATTTGGCCAATTGGGTCGCCAGCATTGGCTGCCGCTTCCATCCAATGCAGCATCTCTTTGGGGTTTTTACCAACGCCAGCACCTTGCTGGTACATCAGCGAGAGGTTGATTTGTGCTTTGGTAAAATGTTGGCTGGCAGAAAGTTTATACCAATAGGCGGCTTTATCTAACTGACCGTGAGATTGATAAAACATCGCTAAATTAAACTGTGCTTCCGCTTGCCCGCTATCCGCTAATTGAATTAACGTTTTTTCATCCACGACTGAAGAGGGTGCAACAGGAGCCACCGTTTTTGCATGACTCAAATTAATGAATAATGAGCAAAGGATGATGAAGGGGAGAGTAAACTGTTTCACTTAGCTTCCTTGGGATGAATTTTAGCCATTTATTCCTAAAGGGTAGGTTAACGGGTTGCAGCTAGCGACGCAATTGCCATTCTTGCTATTCTGAAAATTATTTTTACGCATTAAACGAAGATAAATCATGATGTTATAAAAAAGATTAAAAATAATTAAAAAAAAGATGAACCTTTTGAGCCTATCAAGGGTCTTAATTACATATATATCACTGTTTGCTTGTGTAAACATTCATATATTTACCCTCAACATTCATTTCTTTACATGAAGTAATGCAATAATGCATCTATATCGTGTAGTTTGAATTAGTAGTACGATCCTTAATAGAATGCATTATGCCCAGTTTTAGTCGCTGGGCTTTTTTTTTGCATAAAATACGCAGCTTCCTGAAAATACCGCTTTATTTTTATATCACTTCGTTATTTCGTTCGATAAATAAACACGTAATAGTGACATTAATAAATAATCACCTATCTAAATTCATTTTCTATTCAGTTTTTATTATCACCAAGACGAAATATCCGCAGGGTGCCGCGGGGTATGCTTGTAGTGTGTATAGGGTGTTACTCTGCGAGTAAAATGATTAAAGATAGAACAATATGCTTAACATATAGTGAACAAGTGATTATTTAATGGGCGACAATAATTTCATGATTTTTTAAAAAATTGAAGTTAATCACGATATGCATCTATAAGCATGGTAATTAATGCTGGCTAAATTATTAGTTTTGGTGCATAAATAGCATATATTGCTTAACTGATTATTCTGTTTGGATTGGCATATATTCGCTGTAATGCTGAATAAATAATCAAATATGCTTTAACTCATTGAATTTTATGTTCGCGATTCATAAACAATATTTACACACAGTTTTGTTTGTTTTGAGGTCAGGGATTGATACTCCTCCTACCAAAAGTGAATCTTCTAAAGCTTGAATTCTTGAGACCATAACAATGCGAGGGTGCAGACAGCGTCCCGTGGTTTTTTTGCATACGTACAGGTTGTATTAGAGGTAACTTGTGTCCACAACAAATAACAAAGAGGAAGTCAGTCTTAACGCGTTTAAGCAACCTCGTTCATTCTATCTCATCTTTTCTATCGAACTCTGGGAACGTTTTGGTTACTACGGTCTTCAGGGGATCCTCCCAATTTATCTCAGCCAAGTGCTTGGCATGTCGGAAGCGGAATCTATCACGCTGTTCGCAGCATTCTCTGCACTGGTTTATGGCTTCGTTGCCATTGGTGGTTGGTTAGGGGATAAAGTTTTAGGGACTAAGCGTGCGATTGTTCTTGGAACGGTAGTACTGATTGTCGGTTATGCCTTCGTTGCCTACTCTGGGCATGATGTGTCGATGGTTTATCTCGGCCTAGCTACCATTGCGGTAGGTAACGGTCTGTTTAAAGCGAACCCATCATCATTATTATCCACCTGTTATGACAAAAATGACCCACGTTTGGACGGTGCATTCACCATGTACTATATGTCCGTTAACATTGGTTCATTCTTCTCAATGCTGGCAACGCCATGGTTAGCCAAACATTACGGCTGGGATGTCGCATTCTCCCTCAGCGTAGTGGGTCTGATCATCACCTTAATTAACTTCTACATGTGCAAAAAATGGGTCGCAGACCACGGTTCAAAACCGGACTTTGCACCTGTTGTTATCTCCAAATTACTGATGACTATCGTCGGTGTGGTTGCACTGATTGCGATTTCAAACTGGTTACTGCACAACTTAGGTATTGCACGTGCGGCACTGGCGGTGATTTCTCTGGGTATTTTAGTTATCTTTATCAAAGAGATGATGGCACTTAAAGGTATTGCTCGTCGCCGTATGGTGGTCGCATTGATCCTGATGCTCGAAGCAATTGTTTTCTTCGTACTGTATAGCCAAATGCCAACCTCACTGAACTTCTTCGCACTGCATAACGTAGAGCACGAAGTTTTCGGTTTTGCGATTGAGCCTGCTCAGTATCAAGCCTTAAACCCATTATGGATTATGATTGGTAGCCCAATTTTGGCGGCAATCTATAACAAAATGGGCGATAACTTACCGATGCCACATAAATTCGCTATCGGGATGTTACTGTGTTCAGCGGCGTTCTTAGTACTGCCATTAGGGGCAAAATTTGCGAACGAAGCGGGTATTGTTTCTGTTCAATGGTTAGTTATCTGCTACGGTTTCCAAAGTATCGGTGAGCTGATGATTTCAGGTCTGGGTCTGGCGATGGTGGCACAGTTAGTTCCACAACGTCTGATGGGCTTTATCATGGGTGCATGGTTCTTAACTAACTCTGCTGCGGCATTTATCGCGGGTTATGTTGCTTCTATGGCGGCAGCACCTCAAGGCGAAATCACCAGTAAAGTTGAATCTCTGGCTGTCTACAGTGATGTCTTTATGAAGATTGGTCTGGTAACGGGTGCAATTGCTATTGTGATGGTATTCACCGCGCCATTATTAAACCGTATGACGCAAGAACAGCATTAATTTGTTCGGTAAATTATAAAATGAAAAGGGCGATAGAAATATCGCCCTTTTTTAATGAATGATGATTCAAAGCATCCGTTATTTAAAATAGCGATTGCTAATTAACTTCATCGAACGGTTATTGCCGTTGACTAAAATGGTGCTGGCGCTGCGGCTATGTAGATCATTCGAGATACCATTCATCAGCACTGTTGGAGTGATAGCCGTCGCCGAGAAAATCACATCGGACGTATTCACCATCATATCCAACGTTAAAATTTCCCCAATTTCGATGCCCATCTGTTGGCAACGAATGGCTTCTTGCGCCGCTAACAGTTTATTTTGTTCGGTGTCTTCTTTGGCTTTGTTACGTGGAACAAGGCGTGCTTGCATGTCGCCACCTAATGCGCGGGCAATGGCTGCACTAATAATGCCTTCTGGTGCACCGCCGATACCATACATCATATCAATAGGGTGCTCAGGTAAGATTGTCAGTAGTGATGCCAGAACATCGCCATCAGGGATAGTGATGACATTAGCGCCAAAATTACGGATGGTTTTAATAATGTGCTGGTGGCGAGGTTTATCGAGAATGGCAATGTTGAGCATGGAAATTGGCTTATCCAATGCCGCAGAGAGAAACTCGAGGTTCTTCTCTAATGGATTTTTTAGGTGAACGGCATCTTTTGCTGCTGCGCCGACGACCATTTTCTCCATATACATATCGGGGGCTTGCAGTAATGTTCCTGTTGGGGCTGCCGCCAAAACGGCAATCGCATTGTGCTCATTACATGCCACCATACGGGTGCCATCAATGGGGTCAACCGCGATATCTAAATGATGTTCGCTAGATTGCTTGCCGACTTGTTCACCAATATACAGCATTGGGGCTTCGTCAATTTCCCCTTCGCCAATTACGATTTTTCCATGAAAATCAATCTCATTAAGTCGATTTCGCATGGCTTCAACCGCAGCGTTATCCGCCGCATTCTTATCTTGTTTCCCTACCCATTCAAACGCGGCAATGGCGGCAACTTCCGTCACTGATGCGATAGCAGACGCGAGTTCATCGCTAATTTTCATTTTGGTGTGATTCCTAGGACTAAAAAATTATCGCGCCTATGATACGTTTTTTGTGATCAACTTGGTAATTTTTTGGCGAATAAAACGGCGTTTTATTGAGGTCAGAGAGGGGAGTTAAGCGGATGGAAGGGCGGAGCGAACTCCGCCATTTGATATATCAAAGACGCATTACAGCATTTCTACGATGGTGATCCCGCCAATAATTGAAATCAATGCCGCAATGGTACTGAGTAATACGGTTCCCGCAGAGGTTTCTGTATAGGCTTTATTACTGATAGCTAACGCTGGTACAGCTGTTGCTGTCGGTAACACACCAATAATAAATGCCGCTTTTAATAAATCACTTTGTAATCCTAATGCGAGGCCGGTTCCAAGAATAAGCGCCGCCTGTACAAAGTTTTTCACAAAAACGTTAAAGATAATTTCTTTATTGATTGTGAGTTTAATACCTGAAAGCAATAAACCGAGGAAGAAGAGGGCCACACCACCTGCCGTTTTCCCAAGTTCATTGACTGAGTTTTGTAAAATTTCAGGTAATTTTACGCCACATATTGCCAGAATTGCCCCTAAAACAGGCAGGAAAACTAATGGTTGAATAACGGCTTTACCGACAGACTTCAGAATACCGTTGCCATTCGCTGATCCACTGATCATCAATAAGGTAAATGGAATGATGATGACGGTATAAATTAAGTTACCGAGAACCATGGCAATTAAGCCGGATGAACCGACAGTTGCCAGTAAAACCGGTGGTCCACAGTACGCCATATCCGGGAATGAAACAGACAATGCTTGCATCGCAGCATCGGTTTTATTGTGGCGGAAAAATACTTTACCGACCACAAAACCAATGACATAGGATGCAATTAACCCGACTGCGAGTGCTATCAAGTAATCAACATTCAGTAAAACTGAAGGAGGAGCTTGAACGGCAGCAAGGAATAATGCAAATGGTAAGGCGATTTTGACAACAAAGTCAGCAAACGCTTGCGAATATTCCCGTTTCACGAAGCCATATTTACCCGATAACCACCCTACGGCAAGACCGAGTACGATGGGACTTAGGGCCTCAAGTATTATATGTAATAACATAGGTATTCCTTTGCGTTATTTAGGAC
>NZ_JAERJY010000101.1:0-2288 GCF_018257375.1 Providencia sp. JGM181
CGACGTCACAGACACAATTTTATCCCAATGTTGATAAACCAAACCAACTAACGTCCAGTTCATGACATAGGATTTAACAGGGTGAAAACGAATAAAAATTTCAATTAAGGGTTGTTTAGTTTGAAATTTGAGCAAATGGTTATCGTTTTATGATTTATTTTGTAAATGCTTTGTAATCAAAATCTGGGTGAATTATATCTTCGCGGATCATAACGTAACTTATTGAAATTATGTTTCGCACGGATTGCTAAATTTCAGTTATTCCAGATAATAAAAAACCCTACTGCCGTGAAGCAATAGGGTTAATGTCACGCTAGATTATGCAGGACAACTGTGATGCAAGGCAACTACAGAACATGTACTGATGAGGTATTTGTTGTACCACTTTGTACTAATGCTCCGGATACCATCACGACGGCATCACCTTCAACCGCTAAACCACTTTCCAACGCTGCACGTTTACCTTCACGATAGAAATCATCTGTGGATTCGAAAGGACCCACGATCATCGGAATAACGCCTTTCACTAACAGTAACTGGCGAGCAGTTTCTTCGTTAGTTGTCAGAGCCAGAATCGGTGCGGTAGGGAAGTATTTACGTACTGATTTTGCGGATTTACCACCATAAGTTGCGACAACAATTAATGGCACGTCCAGTTTTTCAGACATTTCAACGGCACCACGGCAGACAGCTTCAGTCACACGTAAGCGCTGGGTTGGTTTTTGATTTTCAATACGCGTTGGCATAACGCGGTCAGTACGCTCACAGATAGTTGCCATGATAGTCACAGCTTCAACTGGATACTTACCTTTCGCACTTTCCCCAGACAGCATAACTGCATCTGTACCGTCTAAGATGGCGTTTGCAACGTCACCAGCTTCTGCGCGGGTAGGGCGTGGGTTTTTGATCATTGAATCTAGCATTTGAGTGGCAGTGATAACGACTTTGCGAGCTTTAACACATTTTTCAATCATCATTTTTTGGGCGAAGATAACTTCTTCTACTGGGATTTCAACCCCTAAGTCACCACGAGCAACCATGATACCGTCAGAGGCTTCAAGAATTTCGTCGAAGTTATTTAAACCTTCTTGGTTTTCGATTTTAGAGATAATTTGAATATTTTCGCCACCGTGTTTTTTCAGGTGAGCGCGAATTTCTTCAACGTCTGAACGTTTACGGATAAATGAAGCGGCAACAAAGTCGACGCCTTGTTGGCAACCGAAAACGAGGTCTTCTTTATCTTTTTCTGCCAGCGCAGGTAAGCCAATAGAAACGCCCGGTAAGTTAACACCTTTTTTCTCACCAAGATCGCCATTGTTTAATACTTGGCAAATGACTTCAGTTGCAGTGATGTTGGTTACGGTCATACCGATTAAACCATCATCCACTAAAACGGTGTCACCCACTTTCAGGTCTTTGGTTAAGCCAGGGTAAGTGACTGCAACGCGTTCTTGGTTACCGATAACAGAAGTATCTGTTGTGAAAGTGAAAGTTTGACCTGCAACGAGAGAAACATCATTGCCGCCTTCCAGTTTCATGGTGCGGATTTCTGGACCTTTAGTGTCCAGCAGAATAGCTGCTTGTTTACCGGTTTTTGCACAGACAGAGCGGAGGTTGTTGATACGTTGACCGTGTTCTTCATAGTCACCGTGGGAGAAGTTAAGGCGCATGACGTTCATGCCTGCATCCAATAACTGAGTTAATTTCTCTTCTGATTCGGTTTTTGGACCGATGGTACAAACAATTTTGGTTTTTTTCATGGCAGTCTATCTAATGGTTATAAAGGAAATCGGTATTGCCGCCGATGCTTAATGCGCAAGATAGTCTATGTTGCGCAACTCATTTATAAGAATAGGCGACAGTCTGGTATTCAAAATCTGGTTATTTAAAAAACGTCACTTTTTGACTCTTATTATAGTGTAGATGACATTTTTCATTAAAGCTAACATGCTGATTTGTCTTTGTTGAAACCTTTCAGCTTGTGGGATTATTATAAACAACATCAAACTGTGAGACAAATCAAATTTTGCTAAATTTGATGCAGAAGTAATTAAGATCAAACAACAGCGAGATTTTCAGTTGAAAGTGGGTTGCGCAACAAAATAAGGGAAAACAAAATCACAATCAAGATAAATATGATATTTGAAAAAAGCACTTTAATCAGGGTAAGTAGGGCTCAGGATAAATAATGATTCGGAATAAGTAGAATGGTGCGTCCGAGTAGACTCGAACTACCGACCCCCACCATGTCAAGGTGGTGCTCTAACCAACTGAGCTACGGACGCACT
>NZ_JAERJY010000101.1:2295-13240 GCF_018257375.1 Providencia sp. JGM181
TGGTGCGTCCGAGTAGACTCGAACTACCGACCCCCACCATGTCAAGGTGGTGCTCTAACCAACTGAGCTACGGACGCACTGAGGTGAAACTTTGTTTGTCGCTAGTGATGAATTTAAATGGTGCGTCCGAGTAGACTCGAACTACCGACCCCCACCATGTCAAGGTGGTGCTCTAACCAACTGAGCTACGGACGCATATCAATTATTACTGCTCTAACGACGGGGACGAATATTAACGTTCTGCTGTCAATCTGGCAAGGGGAAAATGTAATTTTGCGAGAGTTTGCTCGTATTTAAAACTATTCGCAGAAAAACATTTACCGCCTTACCATAAAATGCTGAAAATTACGCCAATTATCGCGTTGAACGTAATAAAACGACGCTGTCAGGTTGGCGATGGATCCACAAAATTCGTGTTGCCATACCAATAGCCGCCGCGGTGAGCCCGATAATAAATCCTAACCAGAAACCTTTTGGTCCCATCGGTTCGGTAATAAAATCGGTTAACGCCAAAACATAGCCAGACGGTAAACCTAAAATCCAATATGCTGTAAAGGTAATAAAGAAGATTGAGCGAGTATCTTTATACCCACGTAACACACCGGCACCAATGACTTGAATAGAATCTGAAAGCTGATAAAGCGCTGCATAGAGCATCAAGCTAGATGCTAAAACAACTACTTCAGGATTCTTATTATACATCATGGCGATAGGTTCGCGGAACGTACTGGTAAAGATGGCCGTTAAGCAAGCTAAACTTAATCCTACCGCTAAACCAGTATAGGAAGAGACTTTTGCGGCATCGGTAGATTGACGTCCCAAGTTATAGCCAACTCGAATGGTGACAGCGATACCCATTGATAATGGGAACATAAACATCACAGAACTAAAGTTAAGTGCTACTTGGTGACCCGCGACCGCAACAACGCCTAAAGGAGCGACCAATAGGGCAACAACCGCAAATAGGGTGACTTCAAAAAACAGCGCTAATCCAATCGGTGTTCCAAGCACAATAATGCGTTTCAGGATATCTGGATTTGGTGCGCCTAATGGCTGAGCAGGGCGAATATCTCTCTGATTTGGTGCGTGTTTAACATACCATCTCATCATCAGGCACATTGCCCAATACACCGTTGCTGTCGCCACGCCGCAACCAACACCACCTAAGGCAGGTGCTCCAAAGTGACCATAAATGAAGATATAGTTCACTGGAATATTGACCATCAAGCCAAGAAAACCAATGACCATGCCAGGTTTGGTTTTTGATAATCCTTCACACTGGCTACGGTACACTTGATAAAATAGGTAACCTGGGGCTCCCCACATAATCGCGTGTAGGAAACGAACCGATTTATCGGCTAACTCTTGGTCAATATGAGGCATGTTGCTAATGATCAATTTACTGTTATATAACAGTAACATGATACTAACACCTAAAATAAAGGCTAGCCACAAGCCTTGTTGAACTTGGTCGCCAATTAGGTTTCTGCGACCTGAACCGTTCATTTGAGCGATGATTGGCGTGAGCGCCATGAGAATACCTTGCCCTAATAAAATAGCAGGCAACCAAATAGAAAAACCAACAGCCACAGCTGACATTTCGATTTCGCTAACACTTCCCGCCATGATGGTGTCCACAAACCCCATGGCGGTTTGGGAAAATTGGGCAAAGAAGATAGGGATACCGAGAGCCAACAAGCTACGCGCTTCTGTAATATATTTCTGCACGCATACACCTTCACAATAAGTTTCGAATTAAAAAAAGAAAAAAGCGGAATGAAAATCTATGATTTACTAAAAAATCAGATAGTTAATGCTAACCCCTTATTCTATCTCTTTTATGTAACCAATCCAACATAGTTATAGATAAGAATAATAAAACAGCAGATTAGTATAGAAACCGTTTAAATGTTTTGTGATGGCAGCATAAATATAACCACTCAAATAAGATAGATCTCTGAAAATTCTTAGGTAAACTGAGTTCATTAATTCACTGCACTGAGAGTCATTATGTTTACAGGCATTGTTCAAGGAACCGCTCCAATTATCTCAATCACGGAAAGAGCTAATTTCCGTACTCATGTCATGAAATTCACGCCAGAATTATTAGTGGGTTTAGAAACCGGTGCATCCGTTGCACATAACGGTTGCTGTTTAACGGTGACTAAAATTGAGGGGGAGAATGTTAGCTTTGATTTAATCAAAGAAACATTGCGCCTCACTAATTTAGGTGACTTAAAAGAAGGGGATGTGGTTAATATTGAACGTGCTGCGAAATATGGTGATGAAATTGGCGGACATGTGGTTTCGGGTCATATTGTAACCACTGCAGAAATTAGTAAGATTTTCACCTCTGAAGATAATCATCAAGTTTGGCTATCTATTTATGATAAAGCCTTGATGAAGTATATCTTACATAAGGGATTTGTGGCGATTGATGGAATCAGCTTAACGGTTGGTGATGTTATCAATAACCGTTTCTGCGTGCATTTGATCCCAGAAACGTTGGCGAGAACAACACTGGGTAGCAAACGACTGGGCCATAAAGTCAACATTGAGATTGACCCACAAACTCAAGCTATTGTTGATACTGTTGAGCGTGTTTTGCATCAGAAAGAACAAGAAATGTTATTGAAGCAGAAACAAGAGAGTGATGACTCAGTAGACAGTGAAAAATCGTCAATCTAGTTTTCAGCTGATAAGGTTATAGCTCTATGCAGAGCTATAACCTGTTGAATCGGTAGGTAATAAATTCACCGGAATATTCTATTACTTCTCACTAAAATTGACCGAAAAAATGGCATTGTCACGTTCAATCGCGTCAACAAGTTGTTTGAAATGAGCGCTTTTTTGATACATTTCTAATGCTTGTGCATTTTCCCACTCTTCAAACACAATGTAGCCATTTTCTTTTGCCATCAGGTCATACTGCAAACATCCTTTTTCCATCCGGCTGCGTTTGGCAATTTCGCTAACGATTTTCTTCGTTAAATACCCGTCCTTTTTTTCGGTAGTGATTTGGGCATATACAACAATACTCATACCATTCTCCTTATGTACTCAGAACTATCTTAATGGAGACTTTGTTTTTGTATTGTAAAAAAGCGAATAATTTGACTTTAAAAATGCCGACGGTGTCATGGTAAAGTAACGCTTAAAATCGCGATAAAAGTGGGATTGATCATAATAGCCCGTTTCAAACCAACGATAAGTATCTTGTTCTTTCACCATAGTTTTCATCACTTGCTCTAAGCGACAATTGATCTGGTACCGTTTTGGTGTGATCCCAAATTCTTTTAAAAACTCTTTTTGAACTAAGCGTGCGCTGTAGCCAATATCATCGGCAATTTCGGTAATTTTTTTATTTGGATTGCGATAAAGAGAGTCCAGAACGTGGTCAATAAAATGTGCCTTTTTCGCTGCCTTAGTGACATAAAAACACTCATGCAACTCTTTGAATGAAGAATTGGCCAATGATTTAAACCAATTATTGCTCCATATTTGGCTAAGCGGAGTAGGGATATCCGTATAATTTAACGTGCGTTGGGGAAGTAAAAAACGTAAGGCATCGTGGCGAATACGCAGCACCATCACGCTGGCATTATTCGGGATGGCGGTAAATATATTGACTCTGGGGATGATTAACTGAAATGGATTGACGGATGTATGTTCGTGAGTCGACATACTGATATTTTCAGTCGAAACCCATATTTCAGCACCTGTACCTGGGAAGATCTTAATAGCATCAGTAAATTTCTTGATAATCAAAACTGAACTAACAAATTCTTTTAATTCATCAGGAGGATAATACTGTTTCAGCATGGCTCTTCAAAACGTCATAATTGAATATGCTAATAATAGCGTGTTATAGGGAAAAAATTAACTCTATAAACGATATATTCACCAAATAACGTATTTATTAAAAATCAGTTCCGTTATTAATAATAGTAACGGAACTGATTATTATGATGCCAAAAAATAACGTTAACTAACGATTAGTCATGCTGATATTCAGTGTGCTTAATCGCATCATTGGACTTGCTAGCACAACGCTGCATGAAATAGCCTATAATCATTGGGATTACAGTAAATGCCATCACGCCAGTTGTAGCGAGTAAAGGGTCAAATGTAAGTGCAGACACTAATAAACTGGCTAAGAAACATAACCCTAATTGTAAGGCGTTTTGCAGTGCAGCGGCCTTACCACTAGCAGATGGGAACGTATTGAGGGCTTTGGCGACTGCAATTGGGTATGATGCTCCGTTCATTGCTGCCATAAAGCAAAATGGAACCAAAATCATGGTTAATGTTGGCTGCGTATAAATCGCCATCACAAAGAGAATAATCATACTAACGGCATAACCCGCTAGCAAGATTGGGAACAACGTTTCAGCGCGAACTTTAGCTAATACGAAGCGGCAGCCGTATCCCCCGACAATAAATGCCAGTGTTTGAGGGATATAACTCAAGCCGATATCCGCAGGGTTAAAGCCCATATTGCGTAGAATAAATGGCGAACCCGTTAGCCATGCAAAAAAGCCAGCGCTACACGCTGCATACACAAGTACGTTACCACTGAAAACAGGGGAGCTTAGCAAGGTAGCAAAGGAAACTTTGGTTTGTGGCTGGTTTTCTTCTGCGATGACTTTCGGTGCCACTTTTTTTAGCATCAAGGTCGGTAGCAGGAGTAAAACGCCCACCATCATCAGCACGATGAAGATAAATTCCCAGTTTTTGTGCTCAAGCACCCAGGCACCTAAAAGTGGCGCTAATGCAGGAGAAAGCGCCACTAAAGGCATGATAGAGGCAAATACTTTTTGAGTATCAGCTTCGTTATAGCGGTCGATAACGAGGGCCTGCCATAAAACCGCAGCAGAACAAACGCCAACGGCTTGCAAGAATCGAAGGATTAATAACTGAGTGGCATCGGTGACCCAAATCATTGCTAGACAGCTAACAATAAACAGGGAAAGCCCAACAATAAGGATAGGTTTGCGTCCTAATTTATCTGAAAGGGGTCCCCATAATAGCTGGGCAAACGCGAAGCCCGCTAGAAAGATACTTAATGATGCGCTGATAGCGCCTTCAGTCGTATTTAAGGTTGTTTGCATTGAACCAAAGGCTGGCAGATACATATCGATGGCTAAAAACCCCAGCATGCTTAGGCCAGCAAGATAAATCAAAAATCCAGAGGAGTTTTTTGTCGCAGTATTTGTCATAGTTTTTGCTTAATCTATATTTAAAATAATGTTGATAGTTATCTTATTGTATAGGCTATTTTTTTACGTTGTGAAACGGTAATATTTGGACTCTGCTATCAAATAATTTGAAAGGAAAGAAAATGTGGTCAGCTCATGCACTTGAAGTCATAGACGCAGTTGCTCGAACGGGAAGCTTTAGTGGTGCTGCGGATGAGCTGCATCGAGTTCCTTCAGCGATCAGCTACACAGTAAAACAAGTCGAAGAATGGTTAGCAGTTCCGCTATTCGAACGTCGTCACCGTGATGTGGTATTGACGGAAGCCGGGGCTATCTTTATTAAAGAAAGTCGAAGTGTTATCAAAAAAATGATTGATACTCGACATCAATGCCAACAAGTCGCCAATGGATGGCGCGGACAGTTCAGTATTGCTGTTGATTGCATCGTAAAACCGCAGCGTACGGAACAGCTGATTTTGGATTTTTATCGTCATTTCCCTGATATTGAACTGTATATCCACCCTGAAGTGTTTAATGGAGTTTGGGATGCTTTAGCCGATGGACGTGTGGATGTTGCGATTGGAGCGACCCGTGCTTCACCAATTGGAGAGCGCTATAGCTTCCGTGATATGGGCTTTATGTCATGGCGTTGTGTTGCGAGCCCCGATCACCCATTAGCAAAAATTCAGGGCAAACTGACAGATGATCAAATGCGTGAATATCCAAGTTTGTGCTTAGAAGATACCTCAAGAAGCTTACCGAAAAGAGATACTTGGGCGCTGGATAACCAACGTCGCTTAGTTGTGCCTTACTGGGAAAGTGGTTTAGCGTGTTTGGAACATGGCTTGTGTGTGGGAATGGTTCCAGAGCACCGTGCAGCGCCATTGTGCGCAAAAGGTAAACTTGTTGAGCTAGAATTAGCGCAGCCGTTTCCTGAAAGCCCTTGCTGCTTAACGTGGGTTGAGAATGATACATCTCCAGCGTTGAGATGGCTGCTTGACTATCTTGGTGATAGCGAAACGCTCAACGCGGAGTGGTTTGCGAGCTAATGTGCTGAGGTAGACTTAGCGGCGATAATCAATAAATGGACCGTCAGCCACGGAACGGCGCTCAACTAAACGCGGATGAACTTCAATCGTTTGCGCATCTTCGCGTTTATTCACAATACGATCGAGCAACATCGCAAACGCCATTTGACCTAAACGCTCTTTTGGCTGGTGGATTGTGGTTAATGCAGGCGTGAAATATCGTGCATTACGCACGTTATCATAACCAATAATGGAAATATCTTGAGGGACACGTAATCCCATCTCGTCAGCCGCACAGATTGCCCCCATCGCCATGATGTCTCCACCACAGAAGACCGCAGTAGGGCGGTGCTTGTTACTGAGGATCTGCATCATCGCTTTATAGCCTGATTCTGGCTCGAAATCCCCTTGAACAATCCATTCATCTTTTAATGTGACTTTGGCTTCTTCCATGGCTTTTTTGAAGCCGGTTAAACGCCCAATACCTGTATTTCTTTCGAGAGAGCCAGGGATCACGCCAATTTCACGGTGACCACGGTCAATAAGGTAACGACCCGCTAAGTAACCACCGTGGAAAGAGTTATCAATAATACTGTCAGTGAAATCCCCGCGAGAGGTACCCCAGTCCATGACGACCATTGGGATATTTCGGTAATCTTCCAACATACCTATCAAGGTGTCAGGGTATTCTGAACACATCACAAGTAGCCCATCGACACGTTTTTGTGCCAACATTTGCAAGTACGCTTTTTGCTTACCTAAGTTATTGTGAGAGTTACATAAAATTAGAGTATAGCCTTTCTCATAGCAACTATTCTCGACAGACTCGATCACTTCTGCGAAATAGGGGGCTTCACTTGATGTTGCCAACAGACCAATTGATTTGGTGTGGTTGACTTTTAAACTACGCGCAACCGCACTCGGAGAATAATTGAGCTCTTTGATGGCGGCCCAAACGGCTGTTTTTGTATCATCAGCGACAAAACGCGTCTTGTTGATAACATGGGAGACGGTTGTGGTAGAGACGCCCGCACGTTTCGCCACATCTTTAATTGTTGCCATGAGAAGAAAAAACTCCTAACCAAAACTTGGTCTCTAAAATAATTCTAGTTAAATAATTACCTGCATATTGATGCATAGTACCTTTGCTGGCAATAATTTAGCGATTTGTTGTCGATTTTGTCTGATCTAGCGCAAAAACGAAAGAAATAATTGATGTTATAACATGTGATATAGACACTGGTTTTACGTTTTTGTGCATGTATACTGAAATAACCTTTTTATTTTATGGTTATTTGATAATTCAATTTCTTTATATGAGAGGGTCTCATGGATACAGATTTTAAATATGGATTGCTAGCTGCGTTTGGCTCTTTAGCTGTAATTATTTTGTTTGCTGTGCACATTTTCTGATTTCATTTCCATCCTATCTAATAAGGATGAGAAATAATTAAGGGCGAGTAATATACTCGCCCTTAGTCATTTTAGATCTGAACTAAAATTAAGCCAGATTTTCTTCAACAAATTTCCAGTTAACCAACGCCCAGAAGTTTTCTAAGTATTTTGGACGTGCGTTACG
Source organism: Providencia sp. JGM181 (assembly GCF_018257375.1). Taxonomy (NCBI): domain Bacteria; kingdom Pseudomonadati; phylum Pseudomonadota; class Gammaproteobacteria; order Enterobacterales; family Morganellaceae; genus Providencia; species Providencia sp. JGM181. The sequence continues at coordinate 10,101 of NZ_JAERJY010000101.1, forward strand.
GTAGTCGATGTAGTAAGCGTGTTCCCAGATATCAACAGTCAGAACTGGCTTATCGTCACCAGAAATTGGTGTTGCCGCGTTAGATGTGTTAACGATAGCCAGGCTGCCATCTGCTTTCTTCACTAACCAAGTCCAACCTGCACCGAAGTTTTTAACTGCGGCATCAGTGAATTGCTCTTTGAACTGAGCAAATGAACCAAATGCTTTGTTGATAGCTTCTGCAACTTTACCGGTTGGCTCGCCACCTGCATTTGGAGCCAAGCAGTGCCAGTAGAAAGTGTGGTTCCAAACTTGAGCCGCGTTATTGAATACGCCACCTTCAGAAGTTTTAATGATTTCTTCTAAAGACAGACCTTCAAATTTGGTGCCTTTGATCAGGTTATTCAGGTTAACAACATAAGTGTTGTGGTGCTTACCATAGTGGTATTCTAAGGTCTCAGCAGAGATATGAGGTTCTAAAGCATCTTTAGCATAAGGTAGAGCTGGTAATTCAAAAGACATTGCGTACTCCTTGATTGCTTTTATTCAGTGTTTAGGGTGTTTGCTCGTAAAATGAGCGAAATTAAATGTACTTCTATTAATTAATCTACTTCTAGTGTAGTGACGTTGAGCTGTGCTGAGCTATTGCGTCGCATTGTAAGTCATGATTTATCATAACAGAATACAGGTTACAGTAAGAAAAAACCTGTTCCATGATGCTATTTATGCCTTAATTGTTAGTAAGTTGCATAATAATTATTCCACTGCGTGTCGTTATTGTCATTGAAGAGCAGGGAAATACATCAAGTGTTATTAATTTGCTAATATATTAACAAATAACTCCCATGATTACACGGCAAAAACACCCAGAGTGAATTTTTTATAGTAAAAAGAAAACGTTGCTATTTGCTTTTCACCTTTTGAGTACAGCAAATAGGAGTGCTATAGTATTCGCCTTATAAAACTGGCATATTGTATGAAACAATCACGGAACAATTTGCGATGTTTTGACTATGCCGGCGATTACACCGGTCAATGTGTTCTGTCTAATGAGTTGCCTTGCAAATGATTCAAAGTGGCTCAGTGACTGCAAAATCAGCACCCACGTTTTAGGATATAAAATGACAACTATCGAAAAAATTGAGCGCCAAGTTAAAGAAAACCCAATTTTATTATACATGAAAGGCTCTCCAAAACTGCCTAGCTGCGGTTTTTCTGCTCAAGCTGTTCAAGCTCTCTCTTCTTGCGGTGAGCGTTTTGCTTACGTTGATATTTTACAAAACCCAGATATTCGTGCAGAGCTACCAAAATATGCTAATTGGCCAACATTCCCACAGTTATGGGTTGATGGTGAGTTAGTTGGCGGTTGTGACATTATCGTTGAGATGTTCCAACGCGGCGAATTACAAGCTCTGATCAAAGAAACTGCAGACAAATACCGTCCAGCAGATGAAACCATCACTGAGTAATTAAATTGTTGAATAGGCTTTAATGCTTATATTGATGAAAACCGTATTAGCCTAAAACTAATACGGTTTTTTTGTTTTTAGGGGGCGAGGTTATTGAGGCTCACTAGGTAGTGGCCATCCACCTAATTTTTTCCATTTATTGACTAACTCGCAAAATAATAGCGCGGTACGGTTAGTATCGTATAGGGCACCGTGGGCTTGCTTGCCATCAAATGGAATACCTGCGGTGACACAGGCTTTTGCAAGAATGGTTTGCCCAAAAACTAATCCACTCAGTGCGGCGGTATCAAAGGTTGCGAAGGGATGAAATGGGTTACGTTTTAACCCAGAGCGTTCTGCCGCATTCATAACAAAGCTGTGATCAAAATTTGCGTTATGAGCTACCATGATCGCGCGATTGCAATCGGTATTCTTCATACCTTTTCGAATTGTTTTAAAAATGGCATGTAATGCATCATATTCACTCACTGCACCACGTAGGGGGTTCGTGGGGTCAATACCTGTGAACTCCAGTGCAGAGGGCTCCAAATTCGCACCTTCAAATGGTTCTACATGAAAATGCAGCGTTTCATCAATGGCTAGCCAGCCATCTTTGTCCATTTTGAGTGTAATGGCCGCTATCTCTAATAGACCATCAGTTTTAGGGTTGAACCCACCAGTTTCAACATCTATAACGACAGGGTAGTAACCCCGGAAGCGGTTAACCAGTGAGTTAGGGTTATTTTTTTCAGACATTAGGCTTTCAATTTACAGTTTCTGGTTGGCTTTCATTATGCCAAAGGGAATGCATTTTTGCAGGTAGATACTGAAGATATTTTAGGTGATGGTTATCACCACCTAAAATATAAAATGTATGTGAGGGATTAATTTCCTAATCCTTTGCTTGCACTTTTATTTTCGATAAGCTCAATTTTATAGCCATCTGGATCTTCAACAAATGCGATAACGGTTGTACCACCCTTGACTGGACCAGCTTCACGAGTGATATTTCCACCGGCTTGACGAATGTTTTCACAGGTTTTAGCAACATCATCAACACCTAATGCAATATGACCATAAGCATTACCTAAGTCATATTCTGTTACGCCCCAGTTATAAGTTAACTCGATAACAGCACCTTCACTTTCATCGCTGTAACCGACAAACGCTAAAGAATATTTGTATTCTGTATTTTCGCTCGTGCGCAGTAAACGCATACCTAATACTTTGGTGTAAAAATCAATGGAGCGTTGCATGTCGGTAACACGGAGCATGGTATGTAGTAAGCGCATAATAGTAGTTTCCCTATAAATTCTTCAGGCAATAATGCTTAAAGTCGAATCGATTTATCTATTAATATAACGTGGCAATATGACTAAATACAGCGATTGAGGTTTATTTTTTAGTCATATCATGGCTATACTCAATTCGAGGGAGTATATCATAATTTTATGTTTATATTACGGGTGGTTAACGATGGCAGAACAACTTGAGTTTTTTGATATTCCAAGCCCTTGCCGTGGGATATGCCAGACCAACGAGCAGGGATATTGCCGAGGTTGTTATCGAACCCGAGATGAACGTTTTGGTTGGTTGCAGCTAACTAACGCAGAAAAACGTCATGTCATCCGTTTATGTCGCCAGCGATTTTTAAGATTAAATAATAAGAAAGTGGCTCAAGAAGAGATGAATGATCCTCAACAACCTCTATTT
>NZ_JAERJY010000102.1:0-13151 GCF_018257375.1 Providencia sp. JGM181
GTTTCTCTTTAGTTTAATACGCATTAATTTCAAAAAAATCATCCTTAATTATGCTTATGCAAAAATAAAGAGCATCATCACTCAACAATACTGAAGAGAAGCGTTTGATAATAGTGATCATGCCCACCTTGGCTGATCACTGAGCCTAACTCCACGCACAAAACGAGTGACGAGTTTAATAATCATATCGATGCCATATTAAACACTGGATTTACGCAGTTTTGGCGAAATAGCCGAATTTGCAGGGTGGGAAGCAGTGCTTTTCAATAAAAACCGCACTGCATCCCTGTAGCGCGGTCTATTTATTCCCTTAACATTCTATCCTTTAAATAAAGGCTTCCAGTCTGCCGTTACTCACCCTCAAATAACCGGAATCCCCCTAACCCTTCCCACGTTGGTAAGGCTTGATAAACTTGCTCGACGGCGGTGACCACTTTGTCATTCATCGGCATATAAAAACCCACTAAATCGGGCTGAATGCCTAAAAAAATGATTTCTCCGACATCCTCTTTTAACTGGTCGATAAGAAAATTCAGCGGCAGGTTATGGGTGCTCATAATAAACATTTCGGCGATATCATCGGGGTCGATAACCCGGATTTCACCGGGTGCTAAACCAATATCCGCAGCATCCACAATTAATAAACGCTGAGGTTTTAACGCTCGCACTTGGTGAGAAACACTTTCAGGACTGCTGCCACCGTTAATTGCCACCCAGTCGTCAATCGGGGTTTGCTGCATCAGGTCGAACAGCATCGGACCTGCGCCGTCATCCCCCATCATGCTATTACCCACCGCCAGCATCAAATTTTGCACGGGTGATGGATTTTTTAAAGGTAATAAATTTTCGGCTGAAGCTTTGGCTTCCATTGAAAAGGAAGGTTGAATTTGTCTGGCGACATCGCTCATCGGCTGCCGTTTCACGATCAAATATATTGCCGGCTCGCGCTCAATTTCACCGAGCAATCGAATCAGTGTGGCGCTCCATGCCTGATAGGGCGAGTTACTGTCTTTAGCGAAACTATCTAATGCTAACGCCAGCATATTAGTGTGGGTAGAATCGATATTAATCTCGCCGAAGGTGATCAAGCCCTGTAATTTGCGACGCGCCTCCCCTTCAGGAAGCGCATTCACCCATGCTTGGAAGCCATCTAACGGGCACTCTAACTCGGTTTTAAGGCAGTCAATCATCCCAACATGGTGACCAATCGCCAGTGAGTAATACATGACTTGCTGCGCATCTTCTGGCACGTCATCGTCACTGTCGACAAACTTCTGGCGCAGTGACCAGAAAATCACTTTCCCCGTTTCAGTCACTGACTCACTCATTGATGCCCCCTTGTTGCAACACGGTCACGAGTCGGTTCACAATCTCACGCAGGCGTGGGTCTTGCTCCTCGTCCATCCATGTTTGCATCGTAGCTTTCACTTGGCTTGGTGTCGCCCCATCGAGCAGGGTCAGGAAGCGATCACTGATTTCTCGACCTTGGTAATACCCTGCTTGGCGGCGCGCTTCACGCTCGATCATCACGCGAGTGGCTAGAGGTATTGATGGCAGTAAAAGCTCCACTTTTTCCCCGTCGGCTTCACGGTGATCTTGCCCAACCAATTTTTGATTCAATAACCCTAATGCCACTGCGAAACCGTAAATCGTGGCAGCTGGCGTTGGCGGGCAACCTGGGATCCACACATCAATCGGCACGATGTGTTCGCTGCCGCCCCAGACACAATACAGATCGTGGAAGATCCCCCCACCACAACCACAAGCCCCATAAGAGATACAGATTTTTGGATCCGGTGCAGATTCATACGCACGCAGTGCAGGCATGCGCATCGCACGGGTAACCGCCCCTGTGAACAGTAAAATATCCGCATGGCGCGGAGACGCCACCACTTTGATCCCGAAACGTTCCGCATCGAAAACGGGGGTGATTGCCGAGAAAATTTCGATTTCACATCCGTTACAACCGCCACAGTCCACGCGATACACATAGGCTGAACGCTTAATATCTTTCAGCAGCGTGCTTTTCAGTTTTGCGACCTGCTCATCGAGCACAATCGGCTGGCTAACGTGATGGTTTACGGGGATATTTGGCAGACTCATGATTTATCTCCCTGAATATGCAAACGAAAGTTCTGACGATCATTATTCAATAAGTTGTTTTTTTGCTTACAGGATGGACAGGTTTCATACATTGGGCGAAGGGCTTCAATACCGCCTTCCTCAATCCCCGATGCCACCATCAGCGCCATGGCATACTCCACGGATTTTTTCGGGGCGAATGCCTCACCGCATTGGCGACAATGTTGCAGGCGGAACGTCCCTTTCATGTACAAATCCGCTTTGTTCATTACTGCGGTTTCAAACTCTTCCGTTAAGTGAATGGCGCGAGTCGGACAAACTTCTTCACAGCGCGCACAATAAATACAGCGACCTAAAAACAGCTGCCAGCGGCGTTCACCACTTTCTAAGTCTGTTTCCATGGTTAATGCATTGGCTGGGCAAGCGGAAATACAAGCGCCACACGCAATACATTGCTGCGGGTCGTATTCCGGTTTGCCTCTAAATCCGTGAGCCACTTCCAGCGGTTTGAACGGGTATTTCACCGTTGCGGTACCCGCATTACGAAGGGTTTTGAAAAGTTTAAACATGGTGTCCCTCCGTTATTTCATAATCGAATGTTTGCGCTCGATACTGTGCTGTTCGAGCTCTTTGTATGCCACGGTTTTCGCTTTGCGTTTTTTCACATCCACCAGCGTTACGCGGTCAGTACAGGAGTAGCAAGGGTCGAGGCTACCGATAATCAATGGCGCATCGGAGACGGTGTTGCCTTGCAGCATATAACGCAGCACTGGCCAGTTCGCGTAAGTGGCAGCACGGCAGCGCCAGCGATACAGTTTTTGGTTATCGCCGAGCATGCTCCAGTGAACATCTTCACCTCGCGGCGCTTCGGTATAGCCCAGTGCAAATTTATGAGGCTGATAGGTAAATCCTTCGGTCAGAATTGGACCTTCCGGCATATTGTCGAGGGCATATTCAATCATCGACAGAGAGTCCAATGTCTCTTTAATACGTACCATCACGCGGGAATAAACATCGCAACCATCTAAGGTGAATAACGTTTTTGGTAAATTGCCATAGTCGGCAAATGGGTGGTCGAAACGTACATCGCGTTTGAAACCGCTGGCGCGGATCATCGGTCCTACTGGGCTGTAATCACGGGCAACTTGTGGATCGAGGCGACCAACACCGACGGTACGCTGCTCCATATTTGGTGTGCTCAGCAGCATATCCACCAGCTGGGTGACATCTTGGCGCATCTCTTTAACCAGCTGAATAGTTTTCACGCGCTGCTCTTTTAAGAAGTCACGACGAACCCCGCCAATTAAGTTGGTACCGTAAGTTTTACGGGCGCCTGTCAGTAATTCCGCCATGGTCATGGATTTTTCACGGACACGGAAAAATTGCATGAAACCGGTATCAAAACCAGTGAAGTGGCTCGCTAAACCGATATTCAGCAAGTGGCTGTGTAAGCGTTCCACTTCCAGTAAAACACTACGAATAGTATGAGCGCGCTGAGGAACATAAATACCTAATGCGTTCTCAACTGAGGTGGTATATGCCACGCTGTGAGTGAAGCCGCAAATACCGCATACGCGATCAGATAAGAAAGTGACTTCGTTGTAGCCCATGCGGGTTTCGGCCAGTTTTTCCATTCCACGATGCACGTAGAACATACGGTAATCCGCATCCACAATACGTTCGCCATCCACAAACAGGCGGAAGTGCCCCGGTTCATCGGAAGTGATATGCAGCGGACCAATTGGTACGATGCGGCTTTGAGTTTTGCTGTCGTTGATAAACTCGTAGGTTTCCGTGTCGGTGGTTGGCGCTGGGCGCTGACGGTAATCCATAGTGTCTTTGCGCAGCGGATACAGGTCTTCCGGCCAATCATCCGGCAGCACTAAACGGCGCTCATCCGGCAAACCCACTGGACGTAAGCCGTACATATCACGGATTTCACGTTCTCCCCACACCGCCGCAGGCACGCGCGGCGTTACGGATGGAAATTCTTGAGTGATTGGGCTGACATAGGCTTTCACCGTCACCCAACATTTTTCCCCCTCTTCCATCGACAGTGCGTAATAAACCGCAAACTGCCCATTTAGAGGACGCTCATCGTTCCCCCACAACACCGGCAACCAACCGCCGCAGCCGTAATAGAGGAATTCCACCACTTCTGGCAGCATCTCGGTTTTGACGGTAATGGTGACTTGGTTGGCGGTTTGCCACTCCTCTTCCAGCATGGCATGAGGAAATTTCTCGCGCACTTTTGCCAGATAGCCCGCGCCTTTGCGAACGCCCTGAAGGGTATCTGTATAATTCTGATAGCTCACGTTATTTCTCCTGCGATGAAGGTTCGGAGGTGCTTGCACCCCACGGCCATTGGTAATTTAAGGTAGCAATTTGGTGGCCGACTGTCGCACTATCTTTGAGCACGATTGTCGCGGCATTTTCCAATAAGCGGCTGACAGGCTGAGGAATATACGTCCCCATCACCAGCATCAGTACAATCAAAATCGCCATTGGTAATGTGGTTAAAATGCCCAGCTCACCACGCGCTACGCACTCTGGTTGTTCGCCAAATAAGGTTTTGGAGATCATGCGGATCAACCCACCCAGCACTACCGTAATTAAGATCAGCACCAGCAAGGTTAGCCAGAAATGATTAGCGACCAGCCCCGCCACCACAATCATAAATTCACTTAAAAAGACGTTGAATGGCGGCATACCGCCCAGTGCTAATGCACCGCCCGCAAACACCACCGCGGTAAATGGCATAGTGCGCAGTAACCCTCTCACCACCGTAATATCGCGAGTGCCATATTTCAGTAAGACATTACCGGAGCCGCAGAACAGCAAGGTTTTACCCAAACTGTGGTTTAAGGTATGCAGCAATGCAGCCAGTACACCCAAAGGTCCACCAATACCTAATGCCACCGCGATCAATCCCATGTTTTCCACACTGGAGTACGCCAGCAAACGTTTCATATCTTTTTGTACCAAGATAAAGAACGCCGCCACCGCCACAGACATTAATCCGAACACTAGCAGTAAGGTTTGCGTAAATTCGCCGCCAATCGATGAAGTCACAATGATGTAGTAACGGATGATAATCAGCAGTGCGCAATTCAGCAGCACCGCAGACAGCAGCGCCGACGTTGGGCTTGGTGCTTCACTGTGCGCATCCGGTAACCATGCGTGCATTGGGAACAGACCCGTTTTGGTACCAAAACCGATTAACACAAATACAAAGGCAAGGTGCATCAGGGTTGGATCGAGAAGGTCGGTATATTTCAGGACTTCTGTCCAGAAGATAGCCATTTCAGGATCCGGCATCACGTTCACCGCATTGGCATACACCAAAATGGTACCGAACAGACCGAACGCCACACCCACGCTACAGATAATGATGTATTTCCACGCTGCTTCCAGTGAAGAGCGCTGACCGTAAATGCCCACTAAAAACGCAGAGCTTAAGGTGGTCGCTTCTACCGCTGCCCACATTAAAATCAGGTTATTACTGGTGATCACCAGCAACATAGTGAACAGAAACAAGTGGAAGAAACCGTAATAGTTACATAAGGTTCCGACACTGATTTCCCCTTCATGCACTTCATGGTTCATATAACCGATGGAGTACAAGCCAGTCAGGAAGCCGACGATTCCCAAGATAGCGAGGAATAACCCAGCGAGACTATCAAGGTGGATCCAGTGCCCTGCCATCAGCAAGTCACCGACTTTATCTATCGTGCCAACCATCCAGAGCGATAAAACCAATAATGCCGTGATCCCAATCGCATGGATCAAGGTGACGGGGATTTTTGCACCGTTACCCAATAAGCGGCAGGCGAACGCCAGCAGTGAAATCACCAGCGGGGTTGCCATCAATAAGGTTAATAACATTGTTTGACTCATCTCATCACCCCTTCAGCGCGGTCAGTTGATCCACGTTCAGTGTGTTGAGCGTGCGATAAATTTTACGAGCCAATACCGCCATAATGATCACCGCAAAAATGGCGTCTGTGGCGATACCAATCTCCACCAGCTCAGGGGCTTTATACGCCAGTAATGCGAGGGTCAGATGGGAACCGTTTTCCATTAAGCAGTAACCAAAGGCTTGCTTGAGAATATTGCGTTGAGTCACGATACACAGCAGCCCCAACATAAAATGCCCAAGAGAAACCGCTAATGCAGGTTTTAAATCCGCCGCCAATGGCAATTGAATTGGCTCGACCACAAACCAGCACAGCACCACAATCACCGCCGCCGCTAGCATTAACCAAGCAGGGCTAATCACCCCGCCGTTCGCGGTTGGGTCGGACAATTTGCGGAAGGCGTAGCCCATAATCAGCGGAACCAAAACCACTTTGGTGGCAAACGCGGTACCTGCCCACATTGCCAATTCAGGTGCATTTAAGGTGTAGGAAAGCGTGCCGAAAATCGCCACTAACACCAGCGACTGCAACGCATAAAACCAACAAGAGACCACCGGCTTTTTCGCGCCGATCACCAGCAGCGACGTGATCATCATCAGCCCTGCTAAATTATTTACAATCATTGAACCAGTCATACTTTCTCTCCCTTAACCGAGCCAGATGACGGCAATAACACTAGAACAGAAGGACATTACGATCAGTAAGCCGATAACCCACTGCATTGTCCAAGGAACTGCGCTGCCGTTTGCCACTTCTTCGCTAGGTTCACCCGGAACTACTTTGCCGAACCAGTACAGTAACCATGCAAAGCTCGCGACAGATTCAATCAGTACCAACACCATAATTGGCGTTAATACCCAGAACTGTTCAGACAGCGCGAAGCCCGCCGCAAAGATAGGGAATTTACTGAAGAAGCCATTCAGTGGTGGGACACCCGCGATGGCCAGTGCCGCCACACAGAAGCCCACACCAAGCAATGGATAGCGTTTTGCCAAACCACGTAAACGCGGCAGCATACGTGTACCGCAGCTATAACTCAGCGCACCTGCTACTAAGAAGAACAGGCTTTTCGCAAAAGCGTGGTTGAAGATATACGCGATACCGCCATCGAAGGCTTCTTTGGAACCGAAAACGGATAAGGATAAAGCGAGGAAGATATACGCCAGCTGCGTGATGGTTGACCATGCCAGCAGACGTTTCATGTCTTTCTGTGGCAGGTACATCATAAAGCCATACACCAGCGTGATGACCGCCATCACGACCCCCACCCAACCAATGATTTCTGGCACATGGGTAGAAGACATCAAGCCACGGGCAAAGATATACACACCCACTTTCACCATAGAGGCGGCGTGTAAGTAAGCACTAACTGGGGTTGGGGCTTCCATCGCATCGGGTAGCCAGGCTTGCAGTGGTAACTGGGCTGATTTACCCCATGCAGCAAATAAAATACCGCCAAACACGATCAAGCTTTGGGATTCACTCAAACGGTCAATGGCGCTCAGAGCAAAGGTACCCGTACTGATAAACAGGGTTGCCGCCGCCATGTATAAGCCGAGTGAGCCAACATGGGTAATGAGCAAAGCTTTCATCGCTGAACGCTGGGATTTTTCAGTTTGGTAGTAACCAATAAGCGCCCAAGAACATCCACCGGTAATTTCGAAGAACACCAATTGCCCTAAGATAGTGGAGGAAAGCACCACTCCCGCCATCGCACCGATAAAGATCAGTAAGAAAGCGTAATAGCGACGAGTGGGTCCATGAGCGTGCTCACGGTTTCCTTCAGTGAGATACCCCGTTGAGTAGAGGCAAATCAAGAAGCCGAGGAACACGACCGCAAACGCAATCAGCGTGCTCACGCCATCCACAGTAAAACCGAACAGCGCGACATCACCCGTCTGAATTAACTCCAGCGTGGTGGCGACCTTGCCACCGTCTAAATAGAGCCAGCCCAGTGCCGCTGTTCCCAAAGATGCCAGCAACGCCACTAAGGTACTTAGCCACGGCGCCAGACGGGTGGGTAGCACACTGACCAGCAACGCCCCGATGAACGGGATTATCAAGGTTGCTAGTGCAATATTCTCTAACATGCTTCGTCGCTCCTTATAGACCGGTGAGGTAGAAGACGAATCCGAGTGCCGCAACACCGAATCCTAACCAAGTCACATGGTGCGTTAATAAGAAACGACCACGAGCCAGACTGTTTTCGACCAGCGACGCCAGTACGAAAATCACCAGTAATTTCACTAGCAGTAATCCCATCGCTAACAATACGCTACCAACGGTAAAAGCACTGGCATTGCCGAATGGGCAGAAAATCGACAGGAACAGAACCGCAACGACCACTTGTTTCAGACCAATGCCCAGTTTCACCATCGCGAATCCTGAACCGGAGTATTCGGTTAATGGGCCTTCTTGCAGCTCTTGCTCCGCTTCTGCCACGTCGAATGGGATTTTGCCCATCTCAATAAATGTCGCGAATCCGCAAGCGAGCAGCGCTAATAACGTGGCAGTTGGAGATACCCAGCCTTCACTCATCGTGGCGCTGATGGTGCCAATATTGGTGGAGCCAGCTATCAGAGCTACGACTAGCAAGCCGAGGAATAACGTCGGTTCCACCAGTACGCCAAGAGTCAGTTCACGGCTGGCACCGATACCCGCAAATGGGCTGCCGGTATCGAGGCCGGAAAGTGAGAAGAAAAAGCGGAATAACGCGAAGATATACAACACGATAATGATGTCGGCTGCGCCACTAAACAGTGACGTGTTCGTGACCACTGGCAATGCCATCGCTAGCAGCAACATGCTGCTCAGCAGCACATACGGCATGATGCGAAAGATAATGCCTGAATCACGCGGCGCCACAGATTGGCGAGTCATCAATTTGATGATGTCGCGATAATCTTGCCAAATTCCGGGACCTTGGCGAGAGTGCATTTTGGCGCGAATTTGACGAGAGATCCCCGTGAAAAAGGGCGTCATCAGCAGTAAAACCACGGCTTGAACGACGGCGAAGATCCCTGTCATCAATGTGGGTGTTTCTTGAATCGACATGGCTTCTCTCCTTACGCCGCAATCACAACAAGCAGCACGATCAAGGCCGCGACTACATACAGGCAATAGAGCCTGAAGTCCCCGCCTTGCAGGCATTGCATGCGTTTTGCTATTCGGTTAATCACGCGAACCAGCGGGTAGATAATTTTCTCATCCCAGAACGGTTCTACCTTCCCTGCCCCCTCTTTCGTCACTTCTAAGGTTTGCGCTAAACGCGCTGAAGGGTCGAGCTGAGCACGCAGGCGATACAGCGGCGCAAACATAGAACGCAGCGGCTGGGTAAAGCCCCCCGCTGATACCGACATCTCTTTTTCCCACGCATAACCACACGCCCATGCGTCCCCTTTACGGCGCGCGTCGAGCTGTTTGCCTTTAAATACCATGTAGATAATCAGTGGGATGATTGGCAGCGCTAGCAACAGGATCAAGGTCATGGCTGGTGAAATCATCGCTTGAGATGCGCTGTTTGGTACCAGCATCGCCCCTTGTGCCACAGTGATATCGGTGGCGTGTGTCAGGGACATTGCCACGTTGGCTAAGACCGGAGCGATATAGGTCGCGCCTACACCTAAAATCACACAGATAGCGGCTAAAATCAGCATCGCGGCAGTCATTGTCCACGGCACTTCGCGAGCATGAGTGGCTTGCTCACTGCGAGCACCACCACAAAAACTGACGCCGTACACTTTCACAAAACACATTGCCGCCAATGCCCCGGTGATGGCTAACATCACAATGGCGATTGGACCGCTGATGCGCATAATAAAAGTGCCTTCGTGACTCATGGAGAATAGCGATTGGTAGGTGTACCACTCACTGACAAAGCCGTTGAGTGGTGGCAGCGCGGAAATCGCCATACAGCCGATTAAAAACGCGGTTGCGGTCAGTGGCATTAATTTGGCTAAGCCGCCCATTTTTTCCATATCGCGGGTATGCACACGGTAGATCACGGCGCCCGCCCCAAGGAACAGTAAGCCTTTGAAGACGGCGTGGTTGAGTAAGTGGTAAATCGCACCGAGCAGACCAATGGTTGCAAGCACTGGCATATTGTTTGCCATGCCGACCATCGCCACACCAACCCCCATCAAGATAATCCCGATATTTTCGACGGTGTGCCATGCGAGTAAGCGTTTGATGTCGTGCTCAGCCAGTGCGTACATAACCCCAAGAACCGAGGAGACTGCACCGAATGCCAGTACCACAATGCCCCACCAGCCTTGAGTGGCACCGAGTAAGTCGATACCTACTTTGATAATCCCGAAGATACCGATTTTTACCATTACACCAGACATTAATGCTGACGCATGAGACGGTGCTGCGGGGTGAGCTTGCGGTAACCAGCTGTGAAGTGGGAGCATCCCTGCTTTGGCACCAAAGCCAAAAAATCCTAATAAGAAAACGATGGATGCCATCGCCGGTGAAAGTGAAAGCTGGCGGAAGGAATCAAAATCTAAGCTGCCACTCTCACGCCACATTAAGAAGAAGGCGATCATAATTAAAATCGAACCGGCGTGGGCAATAAAGAAGTACAGCAGACCCGCACGGATAGATTTGTCATCTTGGTCGGCAATCACTAAGAACCAGGAAGCCAGTGACATCATTTCAAACAGGATGATGAAGTAGAAGGCGTTATCCATCACCACCAAGGCGACCATCGAGGCGATAAACAGGTTCAGGAAGAACCCCATGCTCCATGCGCCGCGACCGCAATATTCTTGAACATAGTTTAAGGAATATAGGGCGCTGACGGTCACCAGCAGCGAAATCACCATCACCATAAAGGCAGCCAGGCTATCGAACCTCACGACAAAATTGGCGAACGGGAATGGGCCTTGGGACAGGTAAGTAAGCACTTCCCCGCTCATTAGCACTGGAATTGAGCTGCATAAGCCCAGCACGCCGCCGATCATGGCAGCAATTCCCGCGACATAAATGGCGAGCTTTTCTTGGCGTTTAAAGAGCAACGAAACAAAGCCACCCACCGCGTAGAAAATCACCGACCATAAAAGTAACTGAAGAGGTGTCATTATGGGTTCTCCCGATCAGCAACAAAAATGTCGAACTCTGGCGGCATGGCATCGACAGATGCGCTGCGGCGTTTGGCACTTTCGTTTTCGAGTTGGTGTTCTTCCACCAGATGGAGGGCATCAGTTGGGCAGACTTTGACACAAGCTGGCCCTTCGTCACTAAAATCACACAGGTCACACTTCACGGCGACATTGCGGATCCCTGCGTTCCACGCCAGGAAAGGGTTCATGGTTGGGAGGCTATCTGGCACGTCTAATAGCATCTCTTTTGGGACATATTGTTCAAAGAAATCAGGTGCATCTACCGGTTTGCTGCCTGACGGTGTGATTGCCCCAAATGGACACACCAAACCACACAGTTTGCAACCAATACACAGGCTTTCATTTAGCACAATCATGTCATTTTCGTGGGTGATGGCATTGACCGGACACACACGCGCACACGGGGCATCGTCACATTGACGACAGAGCATCGGTGCGGTTAGCTCGCCAACTTTGACCACCTTCAGTCTCGGATATGTTTGTAATCCTTGGGCTTTATGCGTTTCTGAGCACGCCGCCATGCAAGTGTTACATCCGATACACAGTTGTGGGTCTGCAATTACAAAGCGATTCATTCGCTTTCCCCTCCAATAAAATCAGTCGGATCTTAAGTTTGTTGCAGACACCTAAGCATTTTTTGTGCCAGAAATAATATTGTTGTTTATCAGTTGGTTGGGATTTTTTGGCGTGGAAGTTCGACAGTAATGACGATGGGGGGGCAATAAAAGAAAAAATAGAATTTAAGTGATGACTAAAGCTTAAAAGTTCAAAAAAGGGGGCTTGTTCATTGCCGCAATCAACTCTCGCCTAACTGGGACTCTACCTAATTGATTGTATAGATCAAAACAACTGTCCCACACGGCTCTTATTCGAGATCCTTTGGGATAGCCATCTTTAATTAAAGTCATAGATTCCTCCATTAATAACCTGAATATTATTTATTCTTAATTTGTGTAGAATTAATGAATAACAGTAGTAATGGAACATCAAAATGAACAATAGTGAATTAATAAAAAAACTTCTGCCTACGCTGGATAATACCGAATTACTTTCAATACATTCAGACGTTTTGCTTGAATTATGCACAAGAAATGTTTTACGCACCCAAAATAATCCAGTAGGTGACTATGCTGAATGGTTAGTTTCCCAAGCATTTGGAATGAAGTTACTGAATAATTCCTATCCTGGAGTTGATGCAATAGATGCTGATGGCCAAAAAGTTCAAATCAAAGCACGCAGAATCACGCCAAATAGCCTTTCTAAACAGTTAAGTGCTTTGCGAAATTATGATGCAACTGAATTTGATTACCTTATTGCTGTCATATTTGATGCGCACTATAACGTCATTGAAGCATATCAAATTCCTCATACCGTCATTGGAGATTATGCTAAATTTAGCAAGCATACGAATGCCCATCTCATCACGTTAAAGGGGGATATTCTTTTAGATGAGAGAGTTCTTGATATTAAAGAAAAAATAATATTAATTACCAAGAACTTACATAACAAGCCACCATTATCAAACTGAAACTTTTCCACTTTTGGCTATTAATTAAGACAGAATAAAACTGAATTAAAAAATCCAGTTTCTTTTCAAAATTGAATGAGATAGCTAACTTTATCATTGTATACATGTTTTAAATAACCAGCCCCAATATCATCGCTGATTGTCCTAATGGTTAACCGTTGCCCGCTTGAATCGCAGCCAAGAACTTCTGGAGAGCTCAGCCTTCTCTATTGAACGCGTGGCTGAATTAGCGGGCTTTCAATCCTCCGTGACATTTAGGCAGGTATTTAAGGATAAGTTTGGGATTAGCCCGATGCAGTGGAGAAAAGTATTTGGTAGCAATAAAAATATTTTATAAACCATAAAAGAAATTATTTTTCATATAAAAAATATAGCCAAGAAATTATTTTTCATATCGATTCATTAATATTTAAATCTATCAAAAAACCCATTAAAAAAAAGAAAAAATATATTCCTCATTATTTTTAAAAATAAAACTGGTAATACCAGAACAGATAAAAA
>NZ_JAERJY010000103.1:0-12992 GCF_018257375.1 Providencia sp. JGM181
AGATAATTATACTTAATTGAATATTATCTATCCCCTACGAAATTAATGATTTTTCTCGGTACTTTATTTACAGCAACATGAAGGCTTGCCTGTTAATTCTGCTTCTTGGATTGGCGGGCATTTCACTGTGCCATAAGAACAAAAAACGCAGCAATCCCCTTCTAATGGCTTTAATAATACACCGCAACCTGTGCATTCATAAAACCACTGACAAGCATTGGTTGGCATCTCTTCTATTTTCGAAAATCCACATTCTGGGCATGTAATTTCAGATATCAATTCAATTTTAGCTTGACTCATTTGATCCTCGATAGGGTCTTTCCCAATAAATAATACTATTTATCTTACAAAATCATGTTGCTCTTATCCTTGCGCCAAATTAGGTTTCCCGCACAAAATAAAAATGCAGTTCCAATAGCATTTCCCGCAAGGTTGATATACAGTTTTCCACTTTTTTCAAAGCACCCTAGATTTTGGAGGCGAAATGTTTATTGGTTTTGACTACGGAACATCTAACTGCTCCGTCGCAATCATGAAAGATGGTAAACCTCAATTGTTACCCCTTGAAGGCAGCAATTTTTATATTCCATCAACCTTGTGTGCGCCGACAAGAGAATCGGTTTCAGAGCACTTATTTCGCCATCTGAATATTTCTCCAACAGACTCAGTTGGTCAGCAAATCCTCCGACGCTCTATTGCGTTTAATCAGGATGAAGGCATTGAACTGGAGCCGGAAGATATTGTTTTCGGGCAAGCTGCGCTGGACTTATATTTAAGCGATCCTCGTGATGTCTACTATGTAAAATCACCTAAGTCTTTTTTAGGTGCATCAGGCTTACACGAAACCCAAGTCAGTTTCTTCGAAGATTTAGTGTGCGCCATGATGGCAAATATCAAGCATACTGCCGAAGCAAGTACCCAACAAACCATCACTGACACCGTGATTGGTCGCCCAATTAACTTCCATGGACGTGGTGGCGAGCTAGCGAATCAGCAAGCGGAAGCTATCTTATTAAAAGCCGCTAAACGTGCTGGATTTCAGAATATTGCGTTCCAGTTTGAGCCCGTTGCCGCAGGGTTAGAGTATGAATCCACCCTCACCAAAGATCAGACCATTTTAGTGGTGGATATTGGTGGGGGAACCACCGACTGCTCACTGATCCAAATGGGGCCTAGTTACAAAGATAGCCACGATCGTACAAGTTCTTTGCTAGCACATACAGGTCAACGTGTTGGCGGAAACGATCTGGATATTTTCATTGCCTTAAAACAGTTAATGCAGCTTTTTGGTATGGAAAGCCAGTATCAATCGGGAATCAAAATGCCTCTATTGCAGTTTTGGAACCCGATTGCCATTAATAATGTGGAAGCGCAAAAAGAGTTTTATTCTCGCGCGAACCTCAATGCATTAACCCGCTTACAACAAGATGCTCAAGAGCCAGCCTTGCTGGCACGTTTGCTCGAGGTTTATCACCAAACGCTGGGTTACAGCATAGTACGCAAAGCGGAAGAGGCAAAAATCGCACTCTCTGATGAGCAAAATTACTTGGCGAAAATTGCATTATCTAAAGAGCTGCTTGAAGTGAATATTGGACGTGATCAGCTAATTGATGCGATTGAATCACCAAAAAGCAAAATGATTGAGTTGGTGAAAGAAGCCGTTGTACAAGGTGGTGTTCAACCGGATGCTATTTTTGTCACCGGTGGTAGCGCCCGCTCGCCTATCTTACATCAAGCGATTCAAGAACAACTGCCGAACATTCCCATTGTTCGTGGTGATGACTTTGGCTCGGTTACCGCTGGGTTAGCCCGCTGGGCGCAAACCTGCTTTAAATAATCGACTTCCCAATGCCGTTTTTGCGGCATTGGGTTTTCACGATCCTCAACTACTCCTCGAGTAAGCGCCCTTCTTTTAAGTAACTGATTTTATTTGCCATTAACTGAGCTTCATCTTCACTATGAGTCACTAACAGCGCCGTCTGTCCCGCTGCACGTAAAATATCCCGCACTTCTTGCCCTAAGCGTTTTCGGCTATCTGGATCAAGGCTAGAAAGCGGTTCATCCAGCAACAGCACCGCTGGCTGTGGCGCTAACGCTCGTGCTAATGCAATACGCTGCTGCTGACCACCCGACATTTCGTGAGGATAGCGTTCCGCTAAGCCGCTCAACTCAACCAAGGTTAATAGCTGTTGAACGCGTGCGTGTTGCTGCTCTTTAGGCTGTTTTCTTAGCCCAAATGCCACGTTCTGCGCCGCCGTTAAATGAGGAAACAAGGCATAATCTTGGAAAACCATACCAACATTACGCTGTTCAGGCGGAAGATGAAGATTTGGACCCGCTACACAGCGCCCACCCACGTAGATGGTTCCTTGCTCTACCTGCTCAAACCCAGCAATCGCTCTCAAGGCAGTGGTTTTTCCGCATCCTGAAGCCCCAAGTAAACAGCCAATTTCCCCAGCATCAATATGCAAAGAGAAACCATTAAGTACATGGTTACGTTGATGTTTGCTGCCATAAGAAACATGGACATTGTCAAGAACTAAGGTTGAATCTGACACTGAAGACATTCCTTAACATAATCATTTTTATTGAGACGACCGTTTTGATTGAGATGATGTTAGCTGACTGCGCGCTAGGAGGATCACAGGCAATGTCCCTGCCAGCACAATTAATAGTGCCGCAATCGCGCCCTCTTCATAGGTTCCTCGCGCTGCCTCCGCATATAGCGAGGTTGCCAACGTCTCAAAATTCACCGGACGTAAAAGTAATGTGGTCGGCAACTCTTTCATCGCATCCGCAAAAACCAATAAAGCACTGGTGACGAGTGCCGGACGTAATAGCGGAAGATGCACACGAAAGAACGTTCGCAGCTCGCTTTCCCCTAACAGCCTTGAGGCTTGTTCCATACTCGGCGGAATACGGGTTAACCCAGCATCAATCGCCCCAATGGAGATAGCCATAAATCGAATCGAGCAGCAGATAACCAATAAAATTCCCGTAGATAACAGCGGTAATCCTCGAAAATCCAATAGCTCCGCCAGAAAATTATCCAGCGCCATACCCGGTGTTAACAAACCAATCGCCAATACCGTTCCTGGTACTGCATAACCCAGCGACGCAATTTTCATTAAGGCTCGTCGCCACTCTTGAGATGAACCAGAAATTGCACTCGCTCTGGCATACCACGCCACCACAATGCTCACCAACGTCACAACGACGGTGACACCCGCCGCTAGCAATAATGAGTTTTGTAGTGATTGCAACAGGCTGCTTGAGATTGTCATGCTGTCACTGATGCGTTTAAGGCTTTCCCACCCTAAAAAAAGTGCCGGTGCTAAAAAACCTAACACGACAGGTAGCGCGGTGACACACGTCGCTAATATGGCGCGCCATCCCGTCAAACGCGATGGCAAGATCCCGCGCATTTGCCGTCCAGTACTGTAACGCTGATTTTTTCGACCGTAATATTCTAATGCTAGCAACAAGATAATCACGGTTAACATCGAGCAGGCAATTTGCGCCGCAGCGGGTAGATCAGAGCGAGTCACCCATGTGGTGTACACCGTCACGGTCAATGTATTCACACCTAAAAATTCCGATGCGCCGATATCATTGAGGGTTTCCAGCAGAGCGAGGCTAGTACCCACTACTAAAGCAGGGCGCGCCATAGGTAACGCCACTCGGAAAAATGTTCCCGTGGAACTGAGCCCAAGGGTTCGAGCCGCTTCCAGCAAATGGGCTGGCTGGCTCATAAACATGGCTCGCATGGTCAAGTAAACATAGGGATAAAGCACCAGACCCAGCAGCAAAATGGCGCCCGTCATCGAACGAAGATCAGGAAGGCGGAATTGGCGCGGCGAGTCGTACCCTAACACGCTACGAATAAATTCTTGAATCGGTCCAATAGGATGCAGTAAATCTAACCATGCAAACGCTACAATGTAGGTTGGCATAGCAAGGGGCAGTAGCAGCGCCCAGCTAAACAGCTTTCGACCAGGAAAATCAAACGCGGTCACCAGCCAGGCACACCCCGCGCCAATGGTCATCACCATGGCACCAACACCCAGCAATAAAATTAAGGTATTTAAGGTGGCATCGGGAAGCACATAGCGCATCAAATGTTCCCAATGACTGAATCCTGAGCTTGCAGCCAGACCTAATAAAAACAACAAAGGGGTCAGAACGCCAAGCGTAATGACCACCACGGAGAGAGTTAATGGCGAGAAACCAACACGCGGCAGCCCGAAAGCCCCGCGCGTAGAGGCTAAGCCAGTTTTATTGATCGAATCCAACTTTATCTACCAACTGACTCGCTTGTTTACGGTATTTCACAATTTCGGTAAGTGGGAGGGTATCCACATTGATTTCCCCAATCGCGTTATTGATAGTGGCATCCAGTGGAACACCTTTGCGAATTGGGTATTCATAGTTTGCTTGCGCGTACAGTTGCTGAGCAGGAACAGAAACCAGATATTCCATCAACTTAACCGCTTCTGCTTTATGAGGAGCATGGCGTGCAACAGCTGCGCCAGTGATGTTGACGTGTGTTCCACCGTTAGTAAAGGTTGGCTGAACCACTTTGATAGCATCCCCCCATTTACGTGCGTCAGTGCCTTCTTTGGCATTTTTCATATGACCCACATAATAAGAGTTCGCTAAACCAACATCGCAGATACCGCCAAGAATATCACGCGCGACATCGCGATCACCGCCCGTCGCTTTACGGGCTAAGTTGGCTTTCACGCCGCGTAACCATGCTTCCGTTTTCGCTTCACCGTCGTGAGCAATCATTGCTGCCACTAACGCTGTGTTATACGGGTGCTGACCTGCGCGGATACAAATTTTGTCTTTCCATTTTGGATCGGCTAAATCTTCATACGTGATGCTAGTTAGCGGTAAATCTTTTTCCGCATACAGCACTCGAGCACGCATAGATAAACCAAACCATTGGTTATCTTTGTCGCGTAATGAAGCCGGAATAGCGTCAGTTAATACTTTTGAATCAACAGGCTGGGTAACGCCTGCTTCAACTAAATCGATAAGGTTCCCAGCATCCACCGTCATTAATAAGTCCGCAGGGGAGTTTTTACCTTCCGCTTTGACACGCTCTAACATACCGTCTTTGACATAAACAGTGTTGACGTCAATAGCAGTTTCTTTGGTAAAGGCATCCAGCAGTGGCTGGATCAGTCCTGGCTCACGAGTGGTGTATAACGTTAAGGAATCTTTTGCCATGGCAGGCAGTGCACAGGTAATAATAAGCGATGAGGCCAACGTAATTAAACGCGTTTTATTACGTAAAAAATACATTTTTTTCAACATGTTGCTATCTTCTCCAAGGTGAAGTGATGCTTAAACTAGTATATTGAGTATTTTTAACTGGTCGAAAAAAGTATATTGATAACCAATCTCGTTTGCAAATTGTTTTCATCGGTTAATAATACGCATTAATGACTATTAAAATTTATTTATAATTTATTATTTGGTATTTATTCTTTTGTGAAGGATTTTTTGCAGGTGGTCTATGGTCTGTATTCAGGATTTGTAAAATAACAGCCAATATTACCAAAACGATAGCGATGACCATATTCTACAATAATATTAATAGGTTGAGTTATTATCGATGGGAAAATGATAAAAGATCCACTGCCCCTATCACAACGGATCATCCGAATTTTTGCTAAGCATATGAATCTTTATTTAACGCAAAAAGGCTCAAGATATTTCTTCTTGAGCCTTTTCATCTATCTAATTCAATTCACTAGTCATACATAAATGTCACGCCAATCACCGACTGCACTTTCCCTGCCGTCACCTGACCTTGAGTTCTAGAATATCGCGCGCTTAGTCCTAAGTTCACCGCTGAACTTCCTACTCGACCTAACTGAACGTTTTGGTTTGCTGGAATTGCATTACCATTGCGAACCATTTGGATCCCTACTCCTTTTGCGGCATTAGCACCAGACAGTGTATTAGCAAAAATATTGCTGCTCGTATCGGTTGTTCCCGTTAAATAGTAGGAGATATTTTGGCTCGAAGCACAATAGATAGATAACGGTACCGGCTGAGCACTTCCCGGATATTCCGGTAAGTTGACCACCACATTACGCGAAGAAACATCACAACCACCAATAGGCACCACAACATCATTGTTGGCATACAAGTTCCATGTAAAGGTCGATGTATTGACGTTACCGCCCCCCACGATGTTAGAACCAACTTGGTACATTACCAATGTTGCAAAGTGGGTTCCTCGATTAACCACTACACCACCCGCAGCAGAAATAGGCGTTAAATACAATTGGGTATTCCATGCGGTGTAATTGCCTGATGGAAAATCTTGCTGGTGAGTTGGGTTAGTCAAAGGGAACGTATAGCTTGAGCCATAATATCGCAATGAGCCTCGAAAGTTATTCAATACCCCACCATAAGCGGAACCACGGATCATATTCACTTGGTCACGTCGTGCTGATGGGTCATCATTCTTACAAAATATTGAATTCGACAAATCCACCACTAAGTTTTGACCAGCTTGAACACTTGGCTGCAAGTTAACATACGCATTGGCGGTCACTGGGCTTTGTGTGTAGCTTAGAACGTTTCCTGTTGAGTCGTAACAGGTAAAAGCAGACACCGAAGAAACCCCAGCAAAATAGATAAATGAGTTAACACAAATTAATTTAACTAGCTGTTTTATATTCATAATATTGCTCACAGATACGTGTAGGTGACATCAATTGCCGCTTGGATGGTGCCTTGTGTCGCCCCGCCTCTCACCGATATTGCTCTTACTTGTAAAGGAAAACTCGTTGAAAGCGTTGCATCGCTGACTGGCATGCGTTTTTGTGCGCCGTTATTTAAGTTATTGCCCGATGAATCTTGAAGTTGCAGCTGGATATTGCCTGCCGTACCTTGGTTTTTGTAGTATCCCACCGAATCAGCGACACCTTTAAAGGTCGCCATAACTACCGATGTACCAACAGGGCAATTGGTCAAATCCAGCGACACAGTATGCCAATCCGATGCCGACCCCGGTGAGGTCAAATTGAACGTGTAAAGATCACCCAGATCCACATTGGCTGTCTTGGTTGATACCGTACAAGGTTTCGCAACAACGCTCCCATTGACCGTCACTGTTACGTCAGCCGCGTGTGTGGAGGTTATTGATGAAGATAACAGCCCCAAAAATAAAGCTGTCATCATTGTTGATTTATACGTCATTCATCGCATCCTCTATTTACTGGAATTCGAGCGTAAATGTGGCGGTTGCTCGAATATGCCCTGCCGTAACGGGCAATTTTGACGCCATTAGACGTGCATTGAAATTGAGCGTATTGGCTTTTCCTGCCACTAAAGGCGTCCATGCAATATTATTTGAGTCCGCATTGAGGACTAATGGGTCTTTAGCACTGTCTAAAATCTGAATTCCTGCCCCTGTCGCATTTGCGCTACCGGGTTCTAATGCCAGCAAGGTTTTATTACTCGAGTCTGCTATACCGACAAACCCGACTTTGACTGCTGTTACCGCAGAACCGCAAGGTGTTAGCTCAATACGAAACGGTACCGTTGGCGTCACTTCCCCCACTGAGTGCAGCTGTTTCACCGCATTCAGTAGCAAATCCACCACTTGATTTTGTGAGCCAGGAGCCACGGCACAAGTGTTATCTCGTACATTGCCTGTAATGTTAATGGTGCTATCCGCCGCCAATGCATTGGAACACAAGCACAAAGAGGTCAACATTGAGGCTAAGAAAATATTCGATTTATCAAACACTATGGGCTCCTTAGAGGCACTCGGCACTATACTTACTGAGGATTTCATATTGGCTTTCTGCTGGCAGTGTGTAATTGACCTTACACTGAGCATCCGCCCCATCTCCCCAACGTGCGATTAATTGTCCGGTTAACGGCAAACCAGTTAAGTAAACTTGCCCATCTTCCGCCACAATATTGCCACCACTATTTTCACCAGAAGAAACAACCGAGCCGAATGGCACTGGTTTTCCATGGCGAGTTAATGTCATCAGCACTTTGACCCCAACTTTCGGTTGGAAATCAGCGCGAACGACAGCGCCACGAGTTGGCACCACATTCAGAACGGGATCATCCAGATCCACGTTATTCGCTAACGTATTGGTATTCAAAGCAATACGGTTTTCACGATATTCAGTGGCATAAGGTAATACCGCATAGCCCCGCCAGTCAGTCTCAACCCCGGTTTGGTTTTCGACTTTCACATGTCCCGCACCCGGCGCTTTCACTAATACCACGGTATCGTTCATTGGTTGGCTCAGCGTTAATCCATTTTCATGAGCTAAGACGCCCCCACTCACACCGTAGTAAACTTGGCGAATATTATCGGCATAGCTATAACCGACGTTGGCATTTCCATAAGCCCCGCGATAGTTCAGTGACGTATAGCCTGTCCCCGAAGAGTTACCTTGTCCACCGCCTGCATACCCAGCTTGAACGCTATAACTTAAGTTATTGTCTTCCAATAACGTTCCGTATAAACCGGCGGTGTTGTTTACGCGACCTTTGAGATCGTGAGAAACGTTGTAACTTGCGCTGGCATTACGCCAGATAGACTGACTGTCTGAACGTAACCAATGGCTAAAGGGAATGTTGACGTTCAATGCCAGCATTTGGTCGTTGCCATCCTGCCATGAGTTTTTGGACAGACTGTAACTTAATCCCCAACTAATCCCTTTAATCAGTGTGTTAATCCCTACCTGTAATTGCTTATCCGCTTTACTGGTATTCCAATATGTTTCATGACTTCCCGTCACATACATAGTGGATTGCTCACCCAACTGCTGGGTTAGAGTTAACTGAATTTTTTCGCGCTTGTTATAAGCTAAGTTGTAATAGTCAGAAAACTTAGGTGTCACTTGGATAATGCCGTCTTGCGTCGCAAGGTTATACCCTGACATCCGTTTGTACGTCGTATCCGCAAATGAGTAATAACCCTTTGTTGAATACCGATAACCCGCCAGCTGAATAATCGTTCCCGTTTCATTCAGAGATTTGTTATATAAGAAACGAATTGACTGACCTTGATGGTTGCTGTCATCCGGTAATTTGGCATTGGCATGGGTAATATCGATAGATAGCGCCCCAAAGACACCGATATTTTTACCTATCCCTGCGTTAAAAGCTTGGTAACGATTGGCTAACTGAGTTCCGCCATAGAGCGTCCAGCCATATGACAAACCGTGCAGTAACGTAGTTTGTAAGAATGTCGGTTTTTCCTGATTGCCGCTTCCCGAACGATAATCCCCTACAGTAACGGCATATTGTGTATGCCCTTCACGTTGGAGCAACGGAACAGATGAATACGGCACGGTGAAGCTCTGTACGGATCCATCCGCTTCCGTGATCGTCACATGCAAATCACCACTATTCCCCGCTGAATAGAGATCGTTAATCACAAACGGTCCCGGTGGGAATGTGTTGCGATAAATCTCATAGCCATTTTGCTTAACAGAGACATCCGCTGTACCGCGAGCGATCCCTCGGATCACGGGCGCAAATCCTTTTTGGCTTTCAGGCAGCATATTGTCGTCCGAGGCTAATTGAATGCCTCGGAAGTTAACACTGTCGAAAATTTCTCCCGGAGTGTAGCTATCACCCAGCGTTAAACGAGAGCGGATCACATTGATGCCACGCTCTAAATAGGTATTGATATGTTCCCAGCGAGTTTCACTATTTGCTGTGCCTGTGCTGTGGCTCCATGTGGAGTTATCCCGTAAGCGCCACGCACCAAAGTTTAAACCACTTTGTAGATTCAAATAGTTATAGCTACTGTGCTTTCCGTCTTGATTACGTGCGCTGCTTCCCGTCAGGCTATAATTTAAAATCCCTGCCGTGATCCCTGAATCCCAAAGCTCTGGCGGAATAAAACCTCGCGCTTTATCTTTCATAAACAGTTGTGGAACGGTGATATATAACCGTTGCAAGCCCACATCAAATCTCGCCGTTGAATCTTTTACGGTGGATGACAATGGTTCACAGGTATCTTTGGGTTTCGTCTGTAATTCTGGCAGCGCTAATGTATTGATCCCCATCTTGGCCAATTCATTAGGCGTCAAACAAGGGGACAGCTGTTTATCATTTTTATCCAGAACAAAATTCACATCCCGGGTGAGTAAATAGCCATCATTAAGATAAATATCAACACGATAAGTCCCTTCAGGAACTTCTTGCCCTTGTTCAAACGCAGATAAATCTGCGACTGCTGAAGGATCATCCGCTAAGAAACGAGGGTTAAAATATAACTCTGCCGTCGCCCATGTTGGATAAAGGCATGCGCCTATCAAGAATGCCAGCGGAACCAAAGGAAAATGGCGTTCGAATCTGCATCCCAAAAATGATCCTTTTTTTGAAATTAATAGCCCTTTTTCAGATGTCAGATGTGACATGTCCCCTCCGCTCAACAATGTTGCTCAGCAAATTTTCCAATTTGGAATGATGTTTAATTATTTTCGAGAAATAAAAACGTAAGTTTTTACTGCATTTTTCCTGTCATTTTCGGCGTTAGTGCGCCGTAATCATTAATGGTTTGGTAGCTAATAGCACCATTTCCATTGGAAGGAACATTCACTGACGCATCACCAAATGGAGGAACAAGCACGTTATCCAATTTTGCTGCACCGATTTTTAAATCTGTAACTGTGGCAAAATAAGGCGTTGGGTTAACCACAATCAGTGAGCTACCTTGGCGCTTAAAGCGTAATTCTTCAGCCACTTTATCCGGCGCAATAGAGAGACCTGTAGGACGGTAATACAATTTAATGCGGCTAATAATCGCTAACTGCAACGTATTCTCGCTCATGTTCGCTTTGTCCATTGCTGGAATCGCTTTCACATTCAGCCAAAACAGCGTTTCTCTATCTTTCGGTAATTGGTTATTGGTCGCATCAATAATGCGCAATGTATTTTCTTTAACGCCTTTCATCGTAAAAAGAGGCGGAGTGATCGCAAATTGGCTATCTTTTTGACCATTGGCATTTTCAACCCACGATTGGATCAGAAAAACGCCCTTTTCATCATTATTGGTCACGGCAAGTTGAACCTGCTTTTGATCCGCAGGATAAATCACTCGCGTTGCACCTAATGCAACACCTGCATAAACCTGAGTGGATACGGTCGAACAGAGTAAAAGTAATAAGGCGGTAATGAACTTATATGTTTTTCTGGTTTTCATGTTTACATCTGTCCTTTTTTTACTAAAAAATGAAATAAATATGTCACTGTCTTTTTCGATATTTTTATTCATAAGTCAGTGAGAATAATGCTTGAGCATTCGCTTTTCCGCCCATGATGTTCTCGCTCGTCGAACGATACTTAGCAACAAAGTGCAATGTCATATCCCCATCACGCAGGTTCGCCACTTTAAGTGGAGCACTATTCACCGGAATTAAGGTATTTTTTGAATCAAAAATGGCAACTCCCACACCTTTCGCGGTGTTAGGTCCATCACCGATGGAAAAAATATCTGGGTTCCTTTCATTAGCCACACCGTTGAAGGTAATGGATACATACTCGCTAACTGCATTGCTACACTCTCGGAGATGAAGATCAAACGCAGTCGGTGCTGAATCTTGACCTGGAGCCTTGAATGCATTGGTGCGCACTTGCCCCATATTCACTACCAAATTACGGTCTGAAGTTTCAACAGTGCAGCCTTCTGCAATTAATTCCCCTTGAAAGCGCATCCCACCACCAGGAAGTTGAACTTTCCATTTATTCCCAGCTTGCAAAAATGGAGAAAACAGAAGGAGTGAAACTGCCAGCAGCTCTCTCATAAACTTCCACCTTTTGGTTCGTGAATAAAAGCCATCCTTGGCTTATCAAATGGGATATCCCTAATCCTTTTTAGTGATTACTCGTATTGAACAGCGAAGGTTGCATCTGCGTTAGCAACACCAGCAGTTGTTGCACCCAGTGCGAAGTAACGAGCTTGGAATGGCAGAACGTTTGCACCGTCATTCAGAGTGATAGGGTTACTGAATGTTGCACCATCCAGACCCAGAGGCGCGCTCTTACCATCTAAAATTTGGATACCAACGTTAGTCGCTGCACCTGAAGCTGAAGAAGCTACAGATAAAACAGTTGGGTTAGTTGCATCTGCTGCAACACCGGTAAAGGCAACTTTTGCAGAAGTAGCAACTGTTGTATCACAATCGTTTAATTGGATGTTGAAACCAACAGAACCACTGGTATCGCCCAATTTAGCTAATTTAGCTGTACGAACTTGACCTAAACGAACAGTTTGCTCTACAGAACCAGCATCAACAGCACACGCTGCATTCACTAGCTCACCTTTAAAGTGTACCTGGCCGCCGTTTACGGTTGTTGTTGCAGCCATTGCAGCGACTGAACCTAAAGATAAAGCTGAAATAACAACAAGTGCTAGTGATTTAACTTTCATAATATTTCCTTATGTATATTTATTAAGTACAACTTGATAGAAAAAAACAAATACAGACTTCATGACACCATAATTAAAACGACCGAATTTAATTAAATTGCCTAAAACAATTTAATTAAATTTGAATGATTTTAAAAAATAAGGGTCTATCACTCTATTTTCGAGTGTTTGTATACACTAGAATCAAACAGATACTTCATTTTTTCGAAGAAAACATCAATATCTCGGCTACTCATCTCAAGTGCATTAAATAGTATGATAAGCTTGTCAAATGATATATTATTCACACCGTTTTCATATCGAGATATTTGCTGTTGGCTTACATTAATACGCTTTGCCAATTCACTTCCTGTTAATCCTGTGCGCCTACGGTAGTCTTTTAACATCCTGCCAATATTATTTGATAATGGTTCATAGTCTCGCATTTCAAACCTCTCAGATCATATTTCGCTGATTATTTTTTTATATTATCGATATAGGAAAATACGCTTCAGCTGTTATTAAGTTATAGAATTAAAACTGTAGTTAAAAATTGTTTTTTTCGATCGAAAAAGAGCCT
>NZ_JAERJY010000104.1:0-12850 GCF_018257375.1 Providencia sp. JGM181
TAATAACACTGCAGTTAAGAACGACAACGACAAGTTAAAGCAAGATAACATCAAACAAAGTGCAGTCATTGCCATTCAGTCATTTCAATTCAATCGCTTCAATCAGATAGCAACAACAGCATACCGGAACGGCATTCAAGCTGATGCGAAAGCGCAGGAGAAAATCATTGAATATAAAACGATACTCAAAGCAGAGTCTTCTTGTGATTCTCTTGTGCCTCAGCTTGTTACTGATGGCTTGTTCGAGTACACAAACGAGTTACGAGCGCGCGCAATGCGTTCCAATTCCATCAACATTGACTAATTCTGTGGTACCGCCATTGCCGCCTGACAGTGACGGTAAAACCCTATCATTCAAAGCGTCTGTATTATGGAACAGATTATTGCTGGGAACGATAGAAAAAGCGAATGAGCAGCTTAAAGCAATACAGGAAATTGAAGCTGAGAGAATTAAAAAATAGACCCACGTGTCTAATGAGGGTCTGAATGTATAGGATAGTTTAAGTCTTATTATGTTTTGTCTGAGTAGACGTGTCATACATGCTCGCGGCTAGTATTAGCTTGGTAAGCGAGCCTATTCAACGTACTCCATTGTTTAAATAATAGCCAACTTATATTTGTAAAGGTTCATAACCATCAGCTAATCACCGATGACTTTTTGCTTTTGATAAATAAGAATGCCCCAGAAATCGGGGCTAAATGAGAATAAATGCTTTTGAATAGAGCTTCACTATACGTTAAACACGAAAAGCTACAACAATAAAAAAGTAGTATTCTCAAGCAGATATTACAAATCGGAGCCTCGTAATGCGGGGCTTTTTTATTGGTGTAATTATTCCAACATTTGAAAATTAATACGGAGATAACAGCATAGTGAAAACCTACAGCTTTCCGCCTTATGGCCCCGGATACAATTCGAGTGTCGTAGTGGTACTTGACCGCATGACTCATTTCGAGGGCATTAGTTTTAATGGCATTCAAGGTGCTGAGATTCATTAAGATACAGGCGCAAATTAATCACTACATGAATTTACACAATAAGATGGTCAGTTGTGATACACCATGAAGTAATCACTATCTGTGATGGTGACGAAATTATTTATGGAGATCTTAAGGCTCTGAAGAACATGGAGTTTTACAACTGGAACGGTAGATTTAAAAAATAGACCCCGTGTCTAAAGAGGGTCTTAATGTCGTAGGCTTTAATATAACTTATTGTTTTTAGGTCTTGTTGAAAGGTCATGCATGTTTAGGTTTCAAAGCTAAAGCATACTTCAACGCGGCAACAGTACGCGCTTACCTAGACAATAGCTACCTTATATTTGTAAAGGTTTATAGCCATCAGCTAATAACTGGTGGCTTTTTCATTTGTGGAGAAAATTATGCCCCCTCGCATACCTCGATCTTGTCGCAAGCATGGCTGCAGTAAAACAACCACTGACCGTAGTGGTTATTGTCAAGAGCACATGAATACAGGATGGGAAAACCACCAGCAAGGCAAGAGCCGTCATGAGCGCGGTTATGGCTCCAAGTGGGACAAGATACGTGCTCGCGTTTTGCATCGTGATAAACATCTATGCCAAGAGTGTTTGAAGTCAGGTAGACCAACTGAAGCAAAGACAGTGGACCACATCAAACCTAAGGCGCATGGTGGTACCGATGATGATAGCAATCTGCAATCGCTGTGCTGGTCGTGCCATAGAAGCAAGACGGCAAGTGAACGAACCAGAGGATAATCGCTATATTGCGATAACTCACAAGGGGGAGGGCGGGTCAAATCCCTACCACTCTCGCCCTAAAGTACCGCCGCCTTACCTTTTGTTATATCGCCGCAGGTTAGAAAACTTTTTTATGGGGATCCCCAGCGTTAATTAATAGGAGGTTTCTATCATGGCTGGACCACCTAAAACCCCGTCACATCTGCAATTGGTGAGGGGGAACCCATCAAAACGCCCCATTAATAAACAAGAACCAAAACCGCCGTCAGGGGTACCCCAAACACCAAAGTATTTTGATAAGCGGGGTAAGTATTGGTTCAAGAAAATGGGCGAAGAGTTAGATGCACTGGGTGTCATGAGCACACTCGATGCAAAAGCTCTGGAATTATTAGTTGAGGCATATGTTGAGTACCGGCATCACTGCGAAGTGCTCGATACTGAAGGTTATACCTACAACACCACGTCAATGACTGGCGACATTATCAAAAAAGCACATCCAGCGGCTGCAATGAAAGCCGATGTTTGGAAGCGAATCCGAGCTATGCTCAGTGAATTTGGCATGACACCTTCAGCAAGAACAAAAGTCAGTGTCAAAGGCCCTGAGCAGGAAGATCCACTAGACGTATTTCTGAAAAAGCGCAAATGATGAATGGCAACCGTAGCAGATGGAATTCAGTACGCCGAGCAGGTCGTGGCTGGAGAAATTGTTGCGTGCGAATTGGTGCGCTTAGCGTGCC
Organism: Providencia sp. JGM181; assembly: GCF_018257375.1. NCBI lineage: Bacteria > Pseudomonadati > Pseudomonadota > Gammaproteobacteria > Enterobacterales > Morganellaceae > Providencia > Providencia sp. JGM181. Next base: position 2,456 of record NZ_JAERJY010000104.1, read on the forward strand.
AGCGTTTTTTAAATGATTTAGAGCATGGTCCTGAGCGTGACATCTATTTCATTGAAGATCGCGCACAGCACATACTCGACTTTTACAATTTTATCCCACATGTCAAAGGGGCATTGGCTGGAAAGCCGATTGATTTAATGCCGTGGCATGTCTTTATCTTGATTAATATTTTCGGGTTCGTGATCCCGTTAATTGATGAATTAACCGGTGAGCAAGTTCTTGATGATGATGGTGATGCCATCTTTGTTCGTCGTTTTCGAACCGCATTTAATGAAGTGGCTCGTAAAAATGCAAAATCAACGCTCTCCAGTGGTATCGGTTTATACATGACTGGGGCTGATGGCGAAGGTGGTGCTGAGGTGTATTCAGCAGCAACGACTCGCGATCAGGCACGTATCGTGTTTGAAGATGCCAAAAATATGGTCAAAAAAGCGAAAGCAACGCTAGGTCGCTTATTTGATTACAACAAGTTAGCGATTTACCAAGAGCGAACGGCGTCTAAATTTGAACCACTTTCCAGTGATGCGAATAACCTCGATGGCTTGAATATACATTGCGGGATAGTCGATGAGCTCCATGCTCATAAGACTCGCGATGTGTGGGATGTTCTTGAAACGGCAACAGGTGCGCGATTGCAGTCGCTTTTATTTGCCATCACAACATCGGGTTTTAACAAAGAGGGGATCTGTTACGAGTTACGGGATTACGCAATTAAAGTTCTAACAGGAGTTGTTGATGATGACACTTTCTTTGCCATTATTTATACCCTCGATGAGGGCGACGATGATTTTGATGAATCCGTTTGGATAAAAGCTAATCCTGGTCTTGGTGTCTGTAAGCGTTTCGATGATATGCGACGTCTGGCCAAGAAGGCAAAAGAGCAAATTGCTGCTCGTCCTAACTTTCTCACTAAGCACCTTAATAAGTGGGTGAATGCTGAGTCAGTATGGATGGACATGAGCAAATGGGAGGCTGCCCCAGCTAACGCCACTGATGATGAGTTACAGCATTATCCAGTTTGGATTGGCGTTGACTTGGCTAGCAAAATTGACGTCGCTGCAGCGATAAAAATGTATGAAGACGGGCAGGGAAAAACGCACATTAAATGCAAGTTCTGGTTGCCAGAAGATCGCATTGACACTGCACCGAAACACATCGCAGAGCTTTACCGTAAATGGGCTGATGCAGGTTACTTAGAATTGACCGATGGTGAAGTGATAGATCATGACATTATCAAAGATGACATCCTGAAGTGGTGTGAGGGTGATGATGTACGTGAATTAGGGTTTGACCCATGGAGTGCCGTTCAGTTTTCACGCCGACTAGCGGAAGAAGGTGTTCCATTAGTTGAGGTTGCTCAAACAGTTAAGAACATGTCAGAAGCCATGAAAAGTGTTCAAGCTGATGTGTATGCAGGTAAGTTTCATCACGATCACAATCCAATGATGGCTTGGATGTTGTCCAACGTCACCGTAAAACCGGACAGAAACGAAAATATCTTCCCCAACAAATCCACACCAGAAAATAAAATCGATGGTCCTGTTGCCATGTTTACGGCAAAAAGCCGTCAATTGGTTGGTGGTGGTTCTGATGGTGATTTTCTTTCCTCACTTAATCCTGACGAAGATCTACTATTCCTATGAAAAACTTATTTCTCGATATCACTGCATTGATTGGTTTCAGCGCGGTGATGGCAGGCTGTTATCTAAATTATGGGCTCCCCAATACATTAATGATCGGCGGTTCCGTGCTGGTGGTTTATGCATTAGTGGCAGCAATGAGGGGGAAGCGTGCTTCTTAACGCGTTATTTCGTAGTGATGGACTGACAAGCATTGAAAACCCATCAGTACCCATTACATCAGACTCTATTGATACCGATGGAATTTTCACTGCTGACGTACATGTTAGCCCTGAAACCTCGATGAAGCTTGCCGCAGTGTATGCGTGTATTTACGTACTTTCTTCATCTATTGCTCAAATGCCATTACATGTTATGCGTAAATCTGGCAATAAAGTTGAAACTGCGCGTGACCATCCTTTATTTCACCTCGTTCATGATGAACCTAACGAATGGCAAACTAGTTATAAATGGCGAGAAACGAAACATCGGCATGTGCTTGGTTGGGGAAATGGCTACACACAGGTTGTGCGAAACCGTAAAGGGGAAGTGACCAATCTTGAGGCGTGTATGCCGTGGGAAACAACCCTACTGAATACAGGCGGCCGTTATACCTACGGTGTTTACAACGAACTCGGCAATTTTGCCATCAGTCCTGATGACATGATCCACATTCGCGCTCTGGGGAATAACCAGCGCATGGGTATTAGTCCTATTGTTCAGCATGCTGAAACTATCGGTATGGGAATGAGCGGACAGAAGTATACGAGTTCATTTTTCGGCGGGAATGCAAGACCGGCTGGTATTGTTTCTGTTAAAGGGGAGTTAAAAACAGACGGCTGGAACAGGCTAAAGGAAATGTGGCAAAAAGCATCGGCAGCATTACGTAGTCAGGAAAATAAAACAATGCTATTACCCGCTGAGCTTGATTACAAGGCATTAACAGTTTCCCCTGTCGACGCTCAGCTAATTGACATGCTGAAATTGAACCGCTCTATGATTGCGGGGATCTTTAACGTTCCTGCCCACATGATCAATGACCTCGAAAAAGCCACTTTCTCTAATATTTCAGAGCAAGCTATTCAATTTGTTCGGCACTCAATCATGCCGTGGACGGTGAATTGGGAGCAGGAATTAAACCGACGTTTATTTACGCGACAAGAGCGAAAGGCGGGATTTTATGTTCGCTTTAATTTGGCGGGTTTATTGCGTGGTACGGCGAAAGAACGCGCTGAATTTTACCATTTTGCGATTACGGATGGTTGGATGAGCCGAAATGAAGTGCGTGCTTTTGAAGATATGAACCCAGTTGATGGGCTGGACGAAATGTTAGTCAGCGTTAACGCTGCTCAGCCTGTGGGAAGCCAAACAGAAAAACCCAAAGGAGATAATGATGAGCAGTAATCAAGAAACTCGCTGCTATATGGGAGAAGTGAGAGCCGAACCCGGAGAAGAGAATCAAGCAACCCATATTATCGGGCTGGGCTCTGTTTTCGACTCTCGTTCTGAGTTGATGTATGGATTTAAAGAAATCATTAAGCCGGGGGCGTTTGATGACGTGCTTAATGATGATGTTCGCGGATTATTCAACCATGATCCTAACTATATTCTCGGAAGAACAGCGGCAGGAACGCTGTCTTTAAGTGTGAATGAGCGTGGTTTGGTTTATGACATCACCGCACCGGACACTCAAACTATACGTGATTTAGTGCTAGCACCGATGCAGCGTGGTGATATTAACCAAAGTTCTTTTGCCTTTCGTGTCGCCCGAGATGGTGAAGATTGGTATCAAGATGATGAAGGCGTGATTATTCGTGAAATTCACAAATTCTCGCGCTTATTCGATGTGAGTCCAGTGACTTATCCGGCTTATCAAGATGCTGGTGCCGCAGTACGTTCGATGGAAGCTTGGAAGGAAGCGCGAAATGGCGGTGATCTGCAAAAAGCGATTAATCAAAAATTAGCGCGTGAGCGCATTTTAACTTTACTCAATGCATAAGGTAATACTATGACTATGAAGCTTCATGAATTAAAACAGAAACGTAACACCATCGCTGTCGATATGCGTGCTATTCACGAAAAAGTGGGTGAAGGTGTGATGACCGATGAGCAGCGCACCGAGTGGAATAAAGCGAAAACAGAGCTTGAAAACTTGGAAGCACAAATTGAGCGTGAAGAACAATTACGTTCGCTAGACCAGTCATTTGTTGACGACAAAGAGCAAGAGCAGCGTCGTAATCCTGATAATGACCCTGAAGCCGCAAAAGTCGAACGTCGTAATTTAGCCTTTGATCGCTTTGTGCGTAGCGGGTTCGGTGAGTTATCAACGGAAGAGCGTCAAGCGCTTAAAGAATTACGTGCGCAGGGAACATCGCCGGATGAAAAAGGTGGGTATACCGTACCGACACAAATGCTGAATAAAATTATTGAGCAGATGAAGGCATATGGTGGCATTGCCAGCGTCGCACAAATTTTAACAACATCAACAGGACAAGATATTACATGGTCCACTTCGGATGGCACAGAGGAAGAAGGGGAATTATTAGGCGAAAATACAGCGGCTAGCGAACAAGATGTAGAATTTGGCACTGCAATCTTAGGTGCGAAAAAGCTTTCCTCTAAAATTATTCGCGTATCAAACGAGTTACTTCAAGATAGCGGCGTAAATATTGAAGCATATCTAGGCAGTCGAATCGCTCAGCGGATTGGCCGCGGTGAAGCGAAGTATTTAGTTAAAGGCACAGGTACAGGATCACCGCTGCAACCTAAAGGGCTAGATGCGTCCGTCACTGGTACGGTTGATGCGTCAGCAACGTTTGGGTGGAAAGATATTAACGCATTAGAACACGCATTAGATCCTGCCTACCGAAACGGACCTAAGTTCCGTTTAGCGTTCAATGATGACACGTTAAAAAATCTGAAAGAAATGGAGGATGCACAAAAACGCCCGCTGTGGTTGCCATCAATTGCTGGTGTTGCTCCTTCGACTATCTTGGGTATGCAATATGTGGTTGATCAGGCCATTGATAAAATGGAAGCGGGTAAAAAATTCATCTTCTGCGGTGACTTTGATCGATTCATTTTGCGTCGTGTGACCTACATGACTCTGAAACGTTTAGTTGAGCGTTATGCAGAGTATGATCAGACCGCATTTTTGGCGTTCCACCGCTTCGATTGTGTCCTTGAAGATACTTCAGCGATTAAGGCGCTAGTGGGAAAAGGCGCAACCAAATAGCTTAAATTAGCATTTAATTAACCAAGCGCCGCTTAATTGCGGTTTTTTTGTGCCTGCGATCTGGAATGGTCGCAGGTTTTAAGGGGTATTTATGCCATTACCTACGCTGGAGAAACTAAAAAAACAGTGCCGAATTGATGAAGGGAATACCATAGAGGATGATTTATTGATGACTTATATGTCAGCAGCTAAGAATCGCGCTGAGAATTACATCAATAGAACTCTTTATGATACTGATATTCCTGAAGCTGACCCAAATGGTCTGTTGGTATCCGAAGATATTGAACTGGCAATTATGTTAGCTGTCAGCCATTTCTATGAAAATAGGGAGCCAGCGTCAATGCCAGCGGGTTTTAAGGCGCTACTAGAGCCTTATCGATATATCAATATTTAGGAGCAATCATGGATATTGGGCGATTAAGGCACCGAATAAAAATAGAAAAAGCTGAACTCAATAAGCTTGATTCTGGTTATCGAGAGAAAACATGGGTGCCTGTTTGCGAGACATGGGCCGAAGTTAATCCAATTAGCGGGCGTGAGCTTCTTGCATCGGGCGCCGAAATGTCAGAAATAACCGTACGTGTTTGGATGCGATTTCGGCGTGATATCAATTCAACCTGCCGCATGGTTTTTAACGGGCTCAACTATGATATTCAGTCCGTGATTCCTGATGTGAAAAATACCCGGCTTGAATTACTGTGCAAACAGGGGGTTAAGGCTGATGGATGATTTTAATATCGATTTCAGTGGCTTCCTTGATATTGCTAAGGATCTGGATGAGCTCAGTAAAGCGGAGAGTAATAAAGTTTTGCGCCAAGCGACCTATGCGGGAGCAGCTGTTCTGCGTGATGAGGTAAGAGATAATGCGCCAGTACGAATCGGGAAGCTAAAAAGAAACATTGTGGCCAGTAGCCAGAGAAGCCGGAAATCGGGTGAGGTTTCTGCTGGTGTCTATGTTCGTGGCAGTAATCAGGGTGGTACCAATAGCGACAATTCGATGAAAGCTAAGGATCCGCGCAATGCTTATTACTGGCGATTTTTGGAGGAAGGAACTTCAAAGATGCCACCGGTACCGTTTATTCGACCTGCATTTGATAGTAAAGCCGATGAAGCCGCCAGTGCAGCCATTGCGAAGCTTGATGAGGCGATAGATAAGGTGCTGAGTAAATGAAAGAAGCTGATTTATTTATACTTCTGGATCCCGTCTTGCCAGAAAAAACGTTTCCTTACGTAGTTCCTCATGATAATCCATCAATTACAGCACCTTGGATGATATTTTCATTTTATGAAGTTGACGGTGATGTCTTCTCTGGCCAAGCAGAAACCATGACCAATATTCAAATTGATGTTTATGCAAAAAGCCCAGATACAGCTGGCGACATTTTATCAAAAGCGCTCACCGCCATTCATCCTTTAAGCCCAACCAACATTACCAGAAAGCCAAGCTATGAGCCTGATACGGCACTTTATCGGGCAACCCTAGAATGCCAAGTTTGGAATTAACGCCTCATTAACTCCATCAACCACCTTCGGGTGGTTTTTTTATGTCTATAGGAAACTGATATGACAAGTAAATATGAAAAATCGCAAGGTACGAATTTATTTATTTCAAAGTTACCTGCTGAAGATGTTTCAGCCACCGCAATTGATTTTCTGGCTTTAGGTTGTACGACTAAAGAAACTAGCTTTACAGGTGGTCAGAAAACGGATCTGGATACAACCACACTGTGTTCTAAAGAACAGGAAACGATTAACGGTTTACCTGCAGCGGCAGAGATTTCTATCAATGCCAACTTTTCAGCGGATGACGATGGACAAGAATCATTACGTAAAGCCTATGAAGAAGATACGAAGCATGCCTTCAAAGTTATCTTCCCATCCGGTAATGGTTTTGCATTCCTTGCTGAAGTTCGCCAGCACACATGGTCTGCACCGACTAACGGCATCGTGGCCGCAACATTCACTCTACGCTTAAAAGGTAAAACAGTACCGATTAAGAACGGTGAAATTGTTAAGCCTGCTCCACAATCAGCTCCTATTGTTGAAGGTAAAAAATAATGGCGAAGAAACCAAGTTTACGAACGCTGGCGCTTAATGCGGATCAGGCTTTTCGTAGCAAAAAAGTTCACGTTGCAGAATGGGGTATTGATGTATTAATTAGAGAGCCATCGATTAAGGCTCGTTTATCTTGCACTGATTTAGTCAGTGGGAAGGATGGAGAGGAGCTTACATCAACACAAAAATCGCTTCGCAATATTGAAGGCGATGTTATTTTGTTTATCGATATTCTCCGTGAAGAAGATGGTAGTCAAGTATTCACTGATAAAGATAAACCGGCTCTCATGGAAACATATGGTCCAGTGCATGCGCGTTTATTGGCTGAAGCTTTTTCATTAACTATTTCAGCCACTGAGGCTGAAAAAAAGTAAAAGAACCGGAAACATTCTTTTTAATGACGCTGGCACTCCGCTTGGGGAAAACCTTAACTGAATTAACCCATAACATGGATGCCAGCGAGTTAAGAATGTGGATGGCATACGACAAGGTAAGCCCTATTGGGGATCGTCGTGGTGATATTCAAACGGCAATGGTAGCAACTGCAGTGTTAAATGCAGCAGGTGCAAAAGTGTCGGTTAGTGAGCTTATTCCTGTTTGGGATGATGAGGTTGTTGCGGCAAATGAACCTGAGAATAAACAGGATCCGTTGGAGGCGTGGTTGAGCAGTATGTCTGAATAGTTATATAGTAGGCCCATTAATTTATTAATGAGATTACTTAAATGAAACAGGCATTAATTAAAACGGTCATCGCTTTTATTATTTTTACTGCTGCTTTGTTATCGCCATTCTTGTTTGAATGGCTAGGTTCTCAGGATGCTGAGTCAAAAAAATTCGTAAAACAAACGCAGGAAATAATTAAATCAGAATATAAGTCATCGACCTTTGAATTTAAAAAATCCCTCTATTTTAAAGATCATAACGATTCATATTCAAACCTAGGGGTTGTATGTGGAGAGGTTAGAAAAAAAGACTATGATGATGATTATGCAGGGTTCAGAAAATACTATGCTGTAGTAAGAAGTCATGAAGGGAATATTGGGAAGTTACTAAGAGTTGAGTTTGATGTATTTAAGGATGATTCTACATCCCAGATATGGATTGAGTATTGTGAAAATAATTAGACCGCTTCGGCGGTCTTTTTTTTGGAGACCGCAAAGTGGCAACATTACGCGAATTAATTTTAAAAATATCTGCTAATTCAAGCGGCTTTCAGGCTGAGGTTAGCAAGGCTTCCCGCATCAGTAATGATTTTTATAAAAGTGCGTCAGGAGGCAGCCGCCAACTAAGACAGGAATTAATTCAGCAGAAAAAGGCATTAGCGGAAATAAACAATCAGATCACCAGTGTTGCTATGACAGCAAAAGGAATGGCTGGCGCTATGGCAGGGTTTTTCTCTGCATCGGCAATGATCTCTACTGTGGATAGTTGGGGGCAAATGGCGGCACGAATAAAGATGTCGCTTAACTCAGTGGAGGGTTCTACTAAATCTTACGAGCAGCTTCAGCAACGGTTTTTATCAGTAAGTAATCGTAATGGTAAATCGATAGAAACTACACAGGAACTGTATGTTGGCTCAGCTACCTCAATGAAAGAGTTGGGCTATAATACTTCTCAGACTATTGATTATATTGAATCTCTTTCTTCTATTTTTACAGCTAACGCAACTAGCGCTCAACAAACTGAATCAGCAACTACCGCATTAAGCCGTGCCATGGTAAACGGAAAAATAAGCGGCAATGACTGGCATTCTGTGATGAATGCCATGCCTACGGTACTACGTGATATCGCTGCTGAGTTATCTCGCACTAGAGGTGGGGTAAAAGTCACTGAAAATGATGTGAAAAAGCTCGCAATGAATGGTGGTATCTCGATGAAGCTATTTGCTGATGCGGTGATCCGCGCAAAAGAGGCAAATAATGCGCTTGCTGATTCGATGGATAATACAGTTGAAGATGGCTTTACCCGTGTAGCAAACTCGGCCAAATCTTACTTTGGGGAGCTAAATAGCAGTATGGGGATAACACGCACAATGTCCGCTCAATTGGCTTTCCTGGGAGATAACTTTGATAAGGTCGCTCTTGCTGGGTATGCCATGATCGGTGTTGGGCTTTCACGTTATCTTGGTAATCTTTCCATTAACGTTAAAAATCTCACCAAAGAAACGGTCAATGGATACTTATCACAACTTAATTATAACAAGGAGCAAGTGAGAACTCTTGAGGTCACTCAGATGCGAATTAAAGATGAGAGGCAATTACTTCTAGATACACGCCAATCATTAGTGACTAAAAAGATGGTAGCAGCAACAGACAAGGAACGGTTAATACTCGACAGGCAGTTAGAGAAAAATACCAAGGCACTGGTCGCTCTAAGTAATCAAGAGATTGTAACTAACGAAAGATTACTTGCATCACGAAAAGCACTGAATGGATTTCGTATGGCTGGTGGAGCGGTAATTTCTGGTGCTAAAAACTTATTGTCTCTGGTTGGGGGGTTGCCAGGGGTAATCATGCTAGGTGCGGGGGCATGGTATGCAGTAAAACAACAGCAAGACGCCGCTCATCAGTCAGCATTAGAGTACGCTGATTCAATAGATGATATTGCAGTTAGAGTAAAAAATATGTCTCTGGTGCAGGTGTCTGACGAGGCAAAAAAGGCAGGGGAAAGTGTCACGGCGCAAGCTGAAAGAATAAGAATGCAGTTAGATAAAATAAATAACTATAAGCAACTAATTGAAAATCATAAAGTTAACGCAGAAAACCCTACATTCACATACGAACAAAAGCAAATTCAACTACGAAAGGTGACGGAATATACCACGCAGTTATTTGTTGAGGAAAAACGCCTGCAAGAGTTAGAACAAACCATGCAGGGAACTATCACAGTAAAAAATGATTTGGTTGAAAGAACCAATCAACTGACTAATAGCAAGCTTGGTTTACTTGGGCAGGAGATAGCAAAGGAGTCGGAGTTCAATAGAATACTCTCAGCAGGCAATAGCATATTATCAAGCCGCCAATTGCTCACACAAGCACCAATGTCTACAGGCCCTCTACCAGCACTTCTCAACGATGATCAAAAAGCAATGATGCTGAGTGCAGAGAGAGAGCGCCAGTTATCAAGCATGAGCCAGCGAAATCAGGTAAAGCAACGTAGTGAATGGGAATTGGATAAAGCTGGATTTATTGGAGATGATTATAAAACGCAGCGAGAGCGTTATGTAAGCGACAAACTAAAAGCTTTTGATGAGCGTGAGCGGATGAATAAATCCCTCAAGACTGGTGCCGCGTTGATAAAAGAAGCCGACCGCGTCACTGAACGATACAAAGATAAAATAGCCGATCTGACTGTTGCGACTGAAGTTCAGCGTGTTCGTGCCTTGCAGGGTGAAAAAGCTGCTGCACTTTATGCCGCTGCGCATGAAACCGGTGCTAAGTGGACGGATGAACAGCGAAAATCCATTCAATCATCTGCAGTTGAGT
>NZ_JAERJY010000105.1:0-12805 GCF_018257375.1 Providencia sp. JGM181
AACGATATATTGCCATAATTTGCCAAATTGATTGGCAAACCATAGATCCCAGAAAATTGAATAAAATAAGGTCATTCAGTATTTAGGTTGTGATTTAGCTTAGTATTTAACTTTTTAAAGTGTTGGTGTTTGTTTTAAAGTCATGATTTTATTGAATTTTTTTTGATTTCATTGAGTGTTTGGACACGGAGATAATGCGTTAAATGCGATCTGTATAAAAGCTTAGCTTAGTAATCATTGGCGTTCGACGCAGATTGCAGTAGTATTGACAGGTCTCTTACAAAAAATTAACAAGCAAAATACGCAAGTGAAGGAGAGGTTAATGGATAGCAAAGTAGTAGTTCCGGCAGAAGGCGCTAAAATTACCATTGATGCAAAAGGCAAATTACACGTTCCGAACAACCCAATTATCCCTTTCATTGAAGGTGACGGTATTGGGGTTGATGTCACTCCAGCAATGTTAAAAGTTGTCGATGCAGCAGTTAAAAAAGCCTATAACGGTGAGCGTAAAATTTCTTGGATGGAAATTTATACCGGCGAAAAATCCACTCAGTTATATGGTAAAGATGTTTGGTTACCGCAAGAAACTCTCGATTTAATCCGCGATTACCGCGTTTCTATTAAAGGCCCATTAACCACACCAGTTGGTGGCGGCATTCGTTCCCTCAACGTTGCACTTCGTCAACAGCTTGATTTATACATCTGCCTACGTCCAGTTCGTTACTACAAAGGCACGCCAAGCCCAGTTAAACAACCTGAACTCACTGATATGGTGATCTTCCGTGAAAACTCAGAAGATATCTATGCAGGTATTGAGTGGAAAGCGGGCAGCGCAGAAGCAGATAAAGTGATCAAATTCCTGCAAAACGAAATGGGCGTAACGAAAATTCGTTTCCCACAAGATTGCGGTATTGGTATTAAGCCATGTTCTGAAGAAGGCACAAAACGTTTAGTTCGCGCGGCGATTGAATATGCGATCGATAATAACCGTGATTCAGTGACTTTAGTTCATAAAGGCAACATTATGAAATTCACTGAAGGTGCATTTAAAGATTGGGGTTACCAATTAGCACAAGAAGAATTCGGTGGTGAATTAATCGATGGTGGTCCATGGGTTAAAATCAAGAATCCAAAAACTGGCAAAGATATCATTGTTAAAGACGTTATCGCGGATGCATTCTTACAACAAATCCTGCTGCGTCCAGCAGAGTATGATGTTATCGCGTGTATGAACCTGAACGGTGACTATATTTCTGACGCATTAGCGGCACAAGTTGGTGGTATCGGTATTGCACCGGGCGCAAATATTGGTTCTGAATGCGCGCTGTTCGAAGCGACTCACGGTACTGCACCGAAATATGCAGGCCAAGATAAAGTAAACCCAGGTTCTATCATTCTGTCCGCAGAAATGATGCTGCGCCATATGGGTTGGGTTGAAGCGGCAGACTTAATCGTTAAAGGTATGGAAGGCGCAATCGCGGCTAAGACCGTAACTTACGATTTCGAACGTCAATTAGAAGGCGCTAAATTACTGAAATGTAGCGAATTTGGCGACGCAATCATTAAACACATGTAATTTATTACGTAGTGTGATTAATAACGGGAACTTAATAGTTCCCGTTTTTTATTGTAACATTTGAAACGGTTATCAAAAAGTTATCAAAACGAATTATCAAAACCAATCAAAATAGTGATCGTTAAATAACTACTTTCACCCAATTCTTACCCCGGTCATCATTATATTTATCGGTCATTCTTTGCGATTTATGACCCAGCAAATCTTTAGTGTTTATCCCTTGCTCGCGATAGAGCCTTTCAGACAAAGAACGTTGTTCATGAAATGAAGCTGGCGTTCCTTCACCCCAATCAATATCAGTTTTATTTCGCGCTTTTTTAAAATTTGTTGTTATTGTATTTGCTGTGACTTGCTCACCGCGATTTGCTTGAGAAGTTGTATGGAAATAATGGATAAGATACTGACTGACAACGCGGTCACGACATCCTGAAATAACTTCTCTCAATGACATATTCAATGCATCAGATTTTAGCGCTAATGGAATAGCTAATTTACTCCCAGTCTTTTCTTGTGTGATATGTAAATGGTCATCCCAAATATCACTAAACTTCATTGCTGAAATATCGCCAAGTCGTTGTCCGGTAATTACTGCTAATAGCATCGCATTGCCTAAATACTTATGCTGTTTATCAGCAATATCAAATATTTTTTGCCATTCTTCCAAGTTTAAGCGCTGGCGGGTGATCCGTCGTTTTGGCTGCTTAGTGGCGAGTGCAGGGTTATATCCTGGTGGAACTTCACCAGCATGTTGTGCCTCTTTAAACACATCGATTAATACGGATCGAATAACTTGTGCCATGCGATGTTGACCATTAGATTTATATTCATCGAGTATTGATGCGATATCTCTCGCATCAACTGCTGGCAAAGGCTTCATTGCGAGAGAGTGGCGCATTAGGTCCACAGGTTTTCTTTTTTGCTTATATGTGTTTTGTTTTATATCACCGTCAGCAAGGCGCTCTTCTTGTATTACCCAGTAGCGATCTAGCCAAGTATTTACGGTGATCTCTTTACCTTTAATTCTTGCTACCCTATCACTGATCGCCATGACTTGACGGCTGCGTTGTTCCGCTAACCGGTTATTAGCTTCAATCGCAATTTCACGAGCTTCAGCCTCATTGTCACCGAGGGCATGATATTTGCCAGTTATAGGGTGGCGATAACGCCAATAAACCTTGTTAGCTTTTCTGCTAAATAGTGGGTAGAGATTAGGGATATTGACGTTATTTTTACGTGGACGGGCAGCCATCGTTTAAAATCCTTTGTAATTTAGGGTTATCACTCTTATTGATAACCGGTGATGTCAAATTACCAACTAAGTCGGCATCTTCTCTCACGCGCCAAATACCACCTTCTTTTTGTGCTGGTGGATAGAACAAGCCACTCCTAGCATAGCGTTGTAATGTCCCCAGTCGAGGAGGGCGACTTCTATAACGTTCGCTCGCCCATTCCTCCAAAGTTAGCATTTGCATAATTACCTCCACATTCTGCCGCATACAGATTAAGTATATTTTAGCCACAATATAAATAAGACCACTGACAGTAATTAAGCACATATTTACCCGTATGGACTGATGCCAATGGTCTTATTTATATTTAGAAAAAAGAGGCGGCATGGCACCGCCAAACATTATCAATAATTACTAACTAGCACTGGCATTATTATTTTCAGCTTGGATCCGAAGATAAATTTCTTCGCGGTGAATACTTGTATCTTTTGGTGCTTCGATACCAATCCGCACCTGGCATCCTTTGATTCCCAAAACAGTGACTTTGACATCATCACCAATAACAACTGTTTCACCGGCACGACGAGTTAAAATAAGCATTCCACTAATTACTCCACATAGTTGATTAGTTGATTGCTGGTAGGCCTAGACCTGCATTGCAGATCTCAGTTTGCTCGTAAATATCATCTTCGATTCTTACCAGCTTTTCTTTGAGTTCTGCGTAGGCAGCGTTAAGGCTTTCAAGTTTTTTAAGTGCAGCAGCTTTCTCCAAAATCCACGCATGAATTTCATCTGTGGACATTGGGTTGTTAAAAGTAACGATTGGTTTTGTGTGCATGACTACCTCCTAAGTTGTCTTAGATATAAACTAATTCAACTTAGGATTTGTGTCAATGCGAAAATCTAAGAAAACTTAGAATTTAATTGGGTGGATAGTTATAACTCATACTGGACACCACGAACTAGACCGACTATTTCGCAGTTACCATTGATAGGAATGTTGTTATAGCGAGGATTTAAAGGCATCAAAAACTTGTTGGGGCCATCTACAACATAACGCTTTACTGTTACTTCATCAGAGCCTTGTAGTCTAGCGACTACAAATTTTCCACTCACAATTTCAGCTTCAGGGTCGACAATTACAGTTGAGCCTTCAGGTATAGATGGCAAGCCATACGGATTAGTCATGGAATCACCAATGACACGCAAGGCAAATGACAAGGGGGATACCCTAAGTGTGGTTTCTATAAATTCAAGGTCTTCGTCATATATCTGATTTGGAGCGTAATCAGTGAAATTACCAGCTTGAACATAGGATAGTACAGGTACTTTCTGTGCACTGGTTATGATATTCGATGATTGTTTAGATGGGATACCATACAAAATATACGCTTCAGTCGTATTGAAATATCGAGCTAATTTCAAGAGAGCATCACTTCTAGGGGTGTTTAGGTCTTTTTCCCAATACCCCACAGTAACATCTGATACGCCACAATACTTCCCAAGATCTTTCTGGGTGGTTTTAGTGACGTTTCTGAGAGCCTTTATTCTGCTTCCAATAGTGCTTTGGGTATTACTCATATACAAATCCATTTTAACTAAACCTAAGTTATCTTAGTTTTTATTGACCAAATATAAATTAACAATTATTATCTAATCTAACTTAGATTTAGGGGGCGTTATGACAACTGAACAGATTGAAAAATACTTTGGCACTACTAATAAAATCGCAGAATTTTTTTGTATTAGTCCAGAAGCATTCTATCAATGGAAAAAACGACCAAACCAATTAATCCCAAAAAACCGAGCAATGGAAGCGGATTATAGAACAAATGGTGAGCTGAAATATAACGCGGCGCTTTATCAAAACAGTACCAAAAGCAATTAACAGAGTTAACTACAAATAAAACAACGGAATTGTAGATATGTGCAAACAAACACTAAAAGAAGTCGTGAAAGAGATGTGCAAAGCATTCCCTGGTGGTCGTTCAGCGATGGCGGGTGCTTTGGGGATATCTGAAACCACTTTCAACAATAAGCTGTATGAAAAGAATGGTTGTCGATTCTTTGAGCATGACGAATTAGAGGCAATAGAAGAACTGTCGGGAACTAAGTTGCTGGTGGAGTATCACCTAGATCGCCATGGCATGACAGCGATGGAACCCATTGAAGCTGAAAAACTCGATCAGGTTGAGCTGTTTGATATTCGAATGAAGCTAGGCGCAATGCAGGGCGCGCTTGCAGTTTTAATTCAAGAAAGCATAGCTGATGGCATTTTAACTGGCGATGAAATCACTGCGATAAACAAAAAATCTCAAAAGGTTTTTGCTTATGCAAAGCACTTTATCGATTCACTACCTGTTGTTTATGGAGTTAAAGCGTAATGACCAAATTTAGGAAGGTTGACGCTCAGGATATGCGGTCCCGAGCGTCGGCGCTAATAACAACTTTTGTGGAGCAACTACTAGCATGAACAGTGTATGCCAAATTCAACCAATAAAGCAATTTAGATGCTTACCAGTCTCGAAACAAGGTTCGCTTCAATATGTAGAAATCATAACGTCAGCAGATGAGTCGGGCAACTACCAGAGAAATGAGAAATTGGTAGATATCGCTGAGTTGAGAAGTGACTGGGCTAACTTTTACTTCAATAGCAAAGGCGAGGCACATGACTGATGAAGATCCAAATAATCTCAATCGCATTTATCTCGACAAACGCAGCATTCCTGTCCGTGTTGTTCGTTATGACCGGGAAAAGATGTGGGTCATTTACATGCGAGAAGGCTATGAGCATGAATGCTTTGCCCCGTTATACAAATTTAAAGATGAATTCAGAAGAGTCGAGTAGGTAGCAACTATGAGCGTAAAACTATCAAGTTATGTTTGGGATGGCTGTGCGCCAGCAGGTTTGAAGATAACCTCGGTTGCTATCATGGCTCGTCTCGCTGATTTCTCAAACGATGAGGGTGTGTGCTGGCCATCGGTGCCAACAATTGCCCGCCAAATCGGTGCGGGTGAAAGCACTGTTCGTACCGCTATCAAAGATTTAGAAAAAGATGGCTGGTTATCGAGAGAAAAGCGTCGCAAAGGCAACCGTAATGCTAGCAATATCTATCAGCTGAATGTTACTAAATTAGCTTCAGCAGCGAGAGCCGCATTACCTCAACCAGCAGAATCTGATACGTCAAATCCTGACGCGTCAAAATCTGTTGCATCAAAATCCGTTCCGTCAGAATCGAGCAAAAATAATCGTTTTGACCCGTCAGAATCTGGGGGCGATCCGTCAGTAACTTCAAAACAAGATCCATCAGTAACTAACTCTTCGTCGCAGAATTCTGGCGAATCCAGCGACAAGCCTAAAATTGATTTTTTAAATCGTTACCCAGAGGCAGTGATTTACAGCTCTAACTTCCAGAAATGGGGATCTGCGGATGACCTCAAGTGTGCTGAGTGGTTGTTTGGTCGCAAGTGTGAAGTTTTCAAAGAGCTTGGGCTGCAAGAGCCGAAAGAGCCAAATTTCACTGAGTGGGCTAACGATGTTCGCCTGATGGTGAGCCAAGACGGTCGCACCCACAAAGAGATTTGCCAATTCTACAAACGCGTTAGCCATGATGAGTTCTGGAAGAAAAACGTTCAGTGCCCAAGAACACTGCGTACCCAGTGGGATGATTTAACCCTCCGTTTAGCGGGTGAACAAAAAGTTTCCATCGACCAAGTTCAGCGTGATGAGGCATTCACTCGCATCATCGGCTCACATTCTAAGCCTCGAAATCGCATCGAAGAAATTGCAGCAGAGTTAGCAGGTAAATCAGGCGTACGTCGAATGAGTGATTTTGTTGGACGCAAGGCATGGGCAGGTATTTGGCAACAGGCAGCAGAACAAGCAGCGAGAGGGGTGCCATCTGATGATTAATGTATCAAGCTTTTCTGGTGGTCGCACTTCAGCGTTTATGGTCCATTTACTTGAACGAAAAGCCGCTAAAGAAAATTTAACAATAAAACATGTCTTTATGGACACAGGTGCGGAACACCCTAAAACCTATGAATTTATCCGCAATGTTGCCAAAAACTGGAATATTGACCTTGTTTGCCTGCGACTTGTTATTGATCCGGAACTTGGAAAAGCCAACACCTACAAAGTTATTTCAGTTGATGACATTGGGCATGACTTACAACCGTGGATAGATGCTTGCAGCAAATACGGCACTCCATACGTTCATGGTGCATTTTGTACTCGAACGATGAAAACAGAGGTTTTCACTCGTTACTGTACAGAAACTTACGGTGAGTACCACACATGGCTAGGCATTAGAGCTGATGAGCCAAAACGACTAAAAGAGCGTGAAGGCGTTTCATATTTGGCGGATATCAGTGATGTTGAGAAGCAAGACATTCTTGACTGGTGGGCTGAACAACCTTTCGATCTAGACCTACCTGAACACTTAGGTAATTGCGTTTTCTGCGTTAAAAAAGGCATTAATAAAATTGCTTTAGCAACTCGTGATGAACCAGAACTAGCCCAGCAATTCCTTAATGTAATTACCGATAAATCTGTTCGTGTTGTAGAACGCCGCCAACAAGAAAATAAAATCATGTATCGAGGTAATAATTCACTCGAAGGCATTATTGCCATGTTTGCGGATCATTCTCGTGATGATATAGCGGCAACTATCCGTGGTGCTGGTGGCTATGATGCTGGTTCATGCAGTGAATCATGCGAGCCATTACTATGCGAACAGGAAGAAGAACAGAGCGAGTATGTTAAAAAACTCAATGTATTGAAGTCAAAGCCTACTCACAAACTTAATGAGATTGGGGATCAGTGGCAATCTCCCGAAAACCTGGTGTACGGCGCTAACGCAATCTATGGACCATTCACGCTGGATTTATTTACTGATGGTGAAAATAACAAAGCCCCACATTTTTACACAGCAGAAGACAATGCGCTCACTCAAGATTGGTCGGAAAAGCTAAAAGAAATCGGCGGTGTGGCATTTGGTAACCCTCCATATTCAAGACCTTCATATCACGATAAACAGGCCATCACAGGTGTTATTCACATTATGAATTACGCTTCAGCGATGCGTGAAAAGGGCGGTCGTTATGTCTTTTTATTGAAAGCAGCAACAAGTGAAAGTTGGTGGCCACAAAATGCGGATCACATCTGCTTTATTCGTGGGCGTATCGGTTTCGACGTTCCTAAGTGGTTTAACCCTGCTGATGAAAAACAAAAACCTACCGGGGCATTTTTCGCCGGAGCAATTGTTGTTTTCGATAAAACTTGGACTGGCAAAGCATTTGATTACATCAATCGTGAAGAGCTAGAGCAGCGCGGCAAAGCATTCATAGAGCAAGCGCAGTGGTTAGCTAAAAAGATGGGGGTGGCTGCGTGAAAGATTACATGTATCAACAAGGGATTGATTTGATCAAGGCGATGCGTAGCTACGATAATTTCACTGTCAAAACATTGACGAGTGGATGCGCTATTCACAATGCCACTGCACGTCGATTATTGAAGGTAATGGTTGAACTTGGGTGCGTGAAATTAATTGGTAAATATAACGGTAAGGTGACCCCTGAAAATCGTTATAGAGTAGATCCTTATGCGGTAACGAAATTAAAGGCTGTGAAGTTAGAGGCTGAAAGACTGAAGGCTGAAAAGCTGGAAGCGAGAAAGGCGGCAAGGCGAGTGAAAAGGGTAGAAGTAAAACCTGTAGTTGAAATGCCAGCAGAGCGCTCTAAAAAGAAAGAAACGGACTCTTTGGGTGAAATGAGAGTTGTTGAAAAAGCTTACATCGGCGATATGGGAAGTCCTTTGCTTAAACAACTAGATAAATTGCTGGCGGGAGTTAGAGCATGAAAGACAAGATGCCAGAAAACCAGCCTTGCCGTTATTGCAATAGTTCTGACACAACAGTTGAAAGTCATAGTTATAGAACATGGTTCTATGTCAGATGTCATAGCTGTGGCGCTAAAGGCCCCGATGTTAATGATAAACCAATGGCAGTAATTGTATGGAATAAGGGGGTAATTAGTGAGTAACTCAATATCTCTAACACTACCATTTCCTCCAAGTGTTAACGCTTGCTGGCGGAATATCAACGGTAAAACTCTGATCAGTACAAAAGGGCGCGCGTTCCGGGCAAATGCAGCTGCAGCCATCTATGAGCAATTACGTAGAAGACCGAAAGCAATCACTGAGCATGTATCTGTCACTGTGAAGATGTATCCACCATCAAAGCGCCGAATGGATATCGATAATTACTTGAAAGCGCCTTTTGATGCATTAACACATGCGGGTGTTTGGAGTGATGATGTTCAGGTTAGGCGTGCAATCATTGAATGGTGTGAAGTAGTCAAGGGTGGTCGGTTTGAAATTGAGATACGCCCTCTTAATACAGAAGGGGGGAAATCGGCATGATTCATCAGTGGATATTAACTCCCATCATCATTCCAGAAGTGAAGGCAGTGATGTTTAAACCAGGAGCGAGCCTAGGTATGTTTAGTGGCAGAATGCTGATCACGACATTACCTGATGAATTAAAGCATCAACCCTCGGGTTTAATCTCTTCTTCTCAACATAACTTCAGCGACGAGGTGAATGGTGAACTGGTATCAAAACCTGTATTAAATTTAACCATAGACGCTGAGCCACCAGCAAGCTTTATGAAATTACCAAAGCTTCAGCGCTGGGAGAGTGTGAGATATCTGCAATGGGTTAAATCACAGCCGTGTTGTGTTTGTGGCGCCACAGCTGACGATGCTCATCATATTATCGGCTACGGGCAGGGTGGCATAGGCACAAAAGCTCATGACTTGTTCACTATCCCACTGTGTCGAGTTCACCATAGCGAGTTACACAAGGATCCAAAGCAGTGGGAACAAGAAAACAGTAGCCAGTTAGTTTTGCTATTTAAGTTTCTAGACCGTTCAATCGGTTTGGGTGTATTTGGTTAATGCGTTGTGCGGAACGCAGTGGAGAGTATTGCATGAGAGATATTCAGCTAGTTTTAGAGCGCTGGGGTGGTTGGGCTGCCGAAGGTAAAAGCCGTGTTGGCTATTCACCGATTGCGGCAGGGTTTAAAGGCTTACTCCCTAATGTGAATGGTGAGCGACTTTCTTGTTGCGATGACGATGGAATACTTATCGACTCAGCTGTTGGGCAGCTAATTAAAGCGGGTAAAAAAGATGAATATGACCTGATAGAAAAACATTACATCAAAGACATATCAAAATCAGCAATAGCAAGGGATATGAAGTGTTCAGAGGGCAAGATTAGACAAAAGCTTATGATAGCTGAAACCTTTATTGATGCCTGTCTAATTATGGCTGGCGCGGTTTTAGAAATGGACGAATGGACAAATAAATCAACAATTGATAACTGAATACTTTTCGTTACGAATTTTGGGTGCTAGTGTGATAAGAGTTAACGTTTGTAGCCTAGCTTATAGGATAGTGCACTGCCCCTGAATGAGTTTTTATTATTTATAATTGTCGACATGGAAAAAAAACCGAAAATAAATTATTATTTCCGGTTTTAGGAATTGCTAGTTATTTACTTTTAGTTCAACAGATAGTGAAAGGCTAAGGCTACGAAGTTTTAAGCCGAGTCTGCACTTTGTTAAAATACGCTTGTTTAATAACACCTTAAGCATTTTAAAACCTCTGAAAATGTAAAAGTTTGCCAGCTAGCCTTTACAACGAACTTATTGATGCTTAGTATTACAAGTGTCTAATTTGAAATACAGTCAACATTTAAATTTGTCATAAATTTTAGTTGGCTCCGGGGAAAGGCTAGAAAGCATTTGTTTTCTAGCCTTTTTTCTTTAACAACAACTCCAAGATAATGTTAATGTGCGATTTGATCAAGTGTACAAATCAGACAGTTCTTGTGGATAACTTCTTGATAAGAAAAACTGTTCATGTTGTCAAGCTGCATGAGGTGCGGGTTTGCTGAAAACTGACTTGCTCACATTAGACTGAAAAATATTATGAAAAGTTAAGACCGTTTGCTGTTTTCTTAACAAGCTGTGATAGAAAATTTTACGGTCTAGATGAGAATTTACTTCAATCAACAAGCTCGACCAAAATTCATTATTGTGATTGCGTATGGCACAATAATGCCAATATAACCTAAAAGTATAGTTGAGCTAAGATGGACACTACATGTTTAACAAAGGTAAGAGTGGTTCTATGAAAATCAAAAACAGCTGATAGTGAGAAATCATTAGTGCGCTATGCAAAATCAATGCTAGTGTGATAAGAGTGAATACGTTGTCACCTAACTTATAGGATGAAGCCTCGTCAATCGGCATTTTTGTTATTAATTGAGTATCCATTCTATATGTGTGCTATGGTGTTTAAGACAACATACCTCATTGCTATAAATAGCAAGCCTTGCAATCGCAAGTTTTTATCTAAAAAATAGATGTGGTATCCGGCGGGAAAATGCCCAAGGAAAAACCATGGCAGGATCTATTATTTATGACTGTATTTTTAGGTTCATCAAAAATGTTTTTATCATTGGACTTATGTTTTTAGTGATCTACGTAACGTTAGATTGGCTAAAGTAAGTACATCCCGCCATTAACTCAACAGGAAGAGTATTTAGCTTAATTAAGGCTAAGAGTCGAGGTTCGATGCCTCGATGGCGGACCAAATAACTATAAAGCCTCACGTCTGTGGGGCTTTATAGTATATGCACATTCTTCATTTTTGAGAGTTGTGTTGTGATGGACACCAGATGATGTTTTCGTCGACGGATATCTGGCGTACCTTTCTATTTTAATTTCCTTGAATTCGAGGAAATAAACAGAAAGTGGTAACAATGGATATGCTGCCATAGTAAGTCCCGACTTGTGGATGAGTAACGCTAAATGGCCTTAGCCAGGGAAACGGTCATTCATTTCATAAAGTCGCTTAGTGCGACTTTCTTCGTATTATCCACAGCAAATCAAGTTCAACATGTTTAATTACTACATTGAAGTTGCTGGTGGCTACCAATTAACTAAAACATCGGAACACTCCGCAGGGGGTGGATATGCGTATGCACGAAAAATACTCTAGCCCCTTTTCTTATGCTCTCGGAGTCATCACTACTGCAGTCGGGGCTTTATCGTTAGATCAGTGGGCGGTACTCATTGGGATCATATGTACAGTCGCAACATTTTTGGTGAATTGGTATTACAAGCGGAAAGAATTCAAATTAAGAGAGGCTAACAGTGGCAAAGATACCAAATAAAATTAAAACAGCTGCCGCTGGTGGCTTAATGGCCTTGACGGTAAGCATGATTGCATACTTTGAGGGCATGGAAACTAAGCCGTATAAAGATGTAGTTGGTGTGCAAACTGTATGTTATGGCCATACAGGTGCTGACATCATTCCCACTAAAACCTATTCCGAATCAGAATGTTTAGCTTTGCTTGAAAGAGACCTCAATAAAGTCAGGAAGGGTGTAGACCCGCTAATCAAAGTTGATCTAGACGATAACATTCGAGCCGCAATCTATTCCTTTGCTTACAACGTGGGAACAGGTGCTTTTGCGCGTTCTACGATGCTGAAGAAGCTAAATGCTGGTGATATCGCTGGTGCATGCAACGAACTTAAACGCTGGACATACGCAGGGGGTAAAGAGTGGAAAGGCTTGATAACGCGCAGAGAGATAGAGAATGCTGTATGTCTTGGAAAGTTCGCCTATGCATATCCGCTTTCATTATCGGGATCCTCATTTTCTTGGTCGCTGGCGTATACGTACTCCGAGATGACACATGCGGCAATACTGATAAGGTAAGTTTAGAAAAGCGCTGCCAAAGTGCGGTTAATTACAACAAAGCCCGGCAGGTTAACTTATGAAGATAGATAACTCATTTTGGCTTTTTTTAATGTTAGTTGCTGTTAGTTGGTTGGCATTGACGCTTTATGATAATAACACTGCAGTTAAGAACGACAACGACAAGTTAAAGCAAGATAACATCAAACAAAGTGCAGTCATTGCCATTC
>NZ_JAERJY010000106.1:0-12644 GCF_018257375.1 Providencia sp. JGM181
ATATAAATACTCTTATGAGGATGATTAAATGAAAAAGATGTTATTACCTTTAATTTGTAGCAGCGTATTACTTAGTGGCGCTGCATTTGCAAATACAGGGGAAGTACAATTTATTGGAGCGGTAACTTCTGCAACTTGTGATATTGATACCGAAGTCGGTGGGTTAGTTAAATCTACAATTGATTTAGGCAAAATGACAACAGCAGATACCAATGGTGACTACGTTGAATTTAGTTTAGTTCCACGTACTGACGAATGTTTGAAAAAAACTAATGGTCAAGTAGGTTGGCAAAGCGCTGGATTTACTAATTCTGGTCTTGCAAATATGAAAGGAACAGCAAATGGTGTTTCTATTCAATTAACCGCAATGAACTCAACCACTCCAAATCAAGATGTAACTTATAACAGCCAAACAGTTGATTTTGGTAATGGAACCGATGCTATTGGAAATATGAATTTCAAAGCAAGAATGCTGGCAACAACAGGTCAAACTGTTACCGAAGGTACCATCATTTCTACTGCAACTTATGCAGTGGCATATAAATAATTAGTTTTATATTTTTAAATTAAGGGTCTTTGACCCTTATTACCGCTTACAAATAGTGATGGATATATGCGTTTAAAACCAGTCAATGCTTTTATATTATCCCTGTTGGTAAGTCCATTTTGTGTATATGCAAACTTGAATATGGACTTCTTACATGGAGGAGTTCAATCTCAAGCAGCAAGTATTTTTGATGACAGTGTTAAATATCCTGAAGGTCACTATATTGTAGAGGTGATTTTTAATCGCCACCCAATGGGAAAAAAAGAATTAATTATATTAACCAAAGATAGAGAAAATCTTTGTTTAAATACAACATGGATAAATGAGCTTTCATTGCCTATTAATTTATCCTTATTTGAAAATGAATTCGATGCAGAAAGAAACTGCTACAACTTAGGTCATTATCCAGGTGTTAAAATTGACTTTGATAATGCAAAACAGGTTTTGACTTTTAATATTCCACAAGTCGCCTTAGATAACTCAAAAAATCAACAAGAATGGGATTATGGAATACCAGGGATCAAAGTTAACTATTCCGGGTATGTCTCTAAAACAACATCCGCTAATACCCAACTTTATGGGGATTTCGACTTATATTCTAATTTTGGTCGATGGGTAGGCTACGTCCGCAGTAGTTATCTTAAAGATTCAGGAACCGAGACTTCAGAAGCTACCATTTCAACTGCCATGAAGTCTATACAGGGAAGTTTTATTGCCGGTAAAACAATAACATCAATGACGATGTTACCTAACTTTGTGTTTTACGGAATGGCGTTACGTTCAGAAAAAAATATGCGCCCATGGGAAATGCGAGGTTACGCCCCTGTCATTTCAGGTGTGGTCAGTTCGAACGCAAAAATTACTATTTCACAAAATGGATACGTTCTTAGTTCTCAAGTCGTTCCTGCGGGAGCATATCAATTAAATGATATTTCACCCGTCAGTAATGGTGATTTGACCATTACTGTTGAAGAAGATAATGGAACCAAAACCGTGAGATATGTGCCAGTTGCCACACTCCCATCATTATTACGAGCCAATGAGATGGATTACAACCTCGTCATTGGTGAGCGAGAGCTAGCTGGAAAGCGTGAAAGCCACCCATTCCTTTTGGGCGCTCTTGATTATGGATTTACGTATTTTACGTTGCAAACAGCGGGAATTTTACACAGTGATTATCAAAGTGCTGGAATTGGTCTGAGTAAAGAGTTTGGTCAATTTGGTGCGGTCTCTTTTAACGTGAACGCGGCCAACAGTCACTTTCAAAAACAGACTCCCACATCACCTGATGCTAAGCAATCAGGGATAAGTTATATGCTGAAGTATGCCAATTCACTGTCGAATACGACTAACTTACAGCTTTTAACTTACCGTTATACAGGTAAAGAGTACGTTGATTTTAATGAGTTTAACCAAAATGCGCTGTACCAAAGAAGTAATCGTAAAGAGCGCTATGAAACCATTATTTCTCAAAATTTTGATAACAGCTTTATCAGCCTGTCGGGATGGGTACAAACCTACCGTAATCGTATCCGCAATGAAATCGGCGCTAACGTGACTTATAACACAGCCTTCAAAGGTATCGACTTTTCGGTATCCGCTGATTATCAAAAATTAAATGACCATGACCGTGATAATTATGCCATCTCCATCGGTGTGAATATTCCGTTTAGTGTGTTTGATAAAAACCATTTTTGGACGAACTCTGTGAGCTATGACCGTGATAATAAAGCCAGTTTTAACTCTGGTATCGCAGGGAACATTAATGAAAAAGTGAACTATAGCGTGAATACCAGCAAAGATCGTGATAGTTGGTCAAACTCTGCTTACTTTGGATTTAACCAAGACTGGGTGAATACAGGTGTGGCTATTGCCCAAAACCAGCATCAAACCACAGGCTCTATCAATGCCTCCGGTAGCTTGCTTGCCACGCAACAAACCGGCTTATTTTTAACCAATGTGCGACAAGATACTGTCGCCATCGCCAACATTAAGAATATCGGAAATATTGTTTTTAATGACTCACCGCCTACAGATAGACATGGAAATACCGTAATTGGTGTCTCTCCTTATATTGAAAATAATTTAAAAATCAATACTGAGGAAGTTCCAAACAACGTTGAGTTACTCGATTCTGTACAACGCGTTGTTCCAACAGATAAAGCCATTGTTTATCGCGAGTTCAAATACTCAACCATACATCGATACATTTTGAGACTGAAAAAGAAAAACGGTGAGTTTGTGTCTGCCGGTAGCTCAGCACGAACAGAAAATAACGACTATGTGGGATTTGTCTCCAATGGCGGTGTTTTGCTGTTGAATTTATTAAGTCAGCCTAATGCCATTTTCATTACCTCCTCAAATGATGAGGTATGCACCTTAAATATGAATGGGGTAGAACCCAATGAAAACCAAATCATGGAGATCGAATGCAATGATTAAGCTCATATCCAAACTCGCTATCTTGCCATTTTTGTTAACCTGTTTTAATGCCTATTCCGCATTCACGCTGAATGGCACTCGATTTATCTATGATGAAGGTCGTAAAAATATTGCGGTTGAAGTTAAGAATAATAGCGAAAAAGCCTACGGTGGGCAGGTCTGGATCGATAACCTCAAAGGGGATGATGTTTTCTTTGTTCCTGCACCCAACTTATTTAAAGTCGCAGCCAATGAAAAACAGCTTGTTCGCTTAATTTATATTAATGACAAACTGCCAAAAGACAGGGAATCACTGTTTTGGCTGAATGTTCAAGAAATCCCACCAGTTGCCTCTGCGGAAGAGGGTAATGTCCTTGCTGTGGCATTAAATACGCAAGTTAAGCTCATTTATCGCCCTAAAATCCTTGCAGAAAGCCGTGAAGATGCAGAAAAAAATATCACGTATAGCGGTTCAACACTGAAGAACCCAACACCTTACTACTTTGCACTCACACAAGTTTCCGTCAACAACAAACCGCTGTCTTTATCCGCGGATGTTGAACGCTCAATTAGCTTATTCCCGCCTTTCAGCGAGATGGATTTACAGCGCCCGTTATCCGGTAAAGTCACTGTTGAAGCCATTGATGACTACGGCGCTCGACGTGTGATCGAACTGCAATAAGGATATCATCATGGCAAAAAAAGGGTTTTACCTTGGAATATTGATGCTTTTTTTCGCGTTAGATGCCTCTGCGGCAAGATGCCGAAATATATCCATCAAATATTCATTTCCAGCACAAATCGACGTGACGAACAAAAAAGTTGGCGATCAACTCTATACTTTTGGCGCCCCTGGTGTCCCATTAACTTTAGCAGGGCAATGCTTACGTGCTTCTAGTGGTGCGGGGAATACGACAGGTAACTTTATTTATATTGTTGATAAATATGGCGCATCACCAAATGATTGCCCAAATGGTGGAACCGTCGATAAAACCTCATCCGATGGCATTTTAAGATTTCGATCAACAGGAAGCTGTAGTAACAGTGCTTGGATACTGGTTTTAGACTACAAAACCAGTGGAACGGGCTATACCAATTTAGCCAATGCTGGCGGAGGAACAGACTCTGGTACCGTTTACTTACAGAAAAAACCCCCTGTCGGAAAAACGGTTGTAAACCCTACTTACATGTTAACCAGAAAATTCTATTCACGAATTGGTAATAACAGCCGTACGTTAATGACAGAGAGTGTCGCGTTCAGTGCCCCAACATCGATGACCCTCGTCAATAACGCATCATGTGCGGTCTCAGTCAACGATGTGGATTTTGGCAACCAAACTGCAAGTTCAGTTAACGCAAAATCTGTTGCCGGTAAAACCATCAACGTCGCGTTTACCTGTAATGCGGTACTACCCGCCTATACCTTAAGTTTTTCAGGAAAGGATGGTGTCAACAATGCTGCGAATGGAATTATCAATGTGAAAAGTAATCCATCCGTTGGTTATCAATTCACATGGGGTAATAGTGCATTTAAACCTGTAAATAGTGCCGTCGTTATCAATGGCGCGGCTATGGCACCAAATACCAAGCCAACAACAGCAAGTTTCACGATTCCAATTACCGTCAAACCCGTTCCGTTAACAACTCAAACGGCAGTGGGGGCAGCTAATACCGCCTTGACCATTAATGTAAAACTAAACTAACAGGATTTTTTATGATCAAGAGATCTCTCTTCCTTTGTACTGCATCGTTATTTTCTATTTATGCTAATGCAACAAGCTTTGCGACCAACGTAACAGGCGGGACAGTCACCTCAAATATTAATATGACGGTCAAGGCTTCTTGTGCCGCTTCAGTTGCAGATATCGACTTTGGCGAGCAATCTGTCAGTGACATTAAAAATGGCAAAGTGGTTGAAAAACCGATGACGATTGCAATCACTTGTGATGCGACTTTAGCATCTTATACGATGGCATTAACCTCGGCTGATGGCGTTGATTCCACAAAAAGTATTTTGAAGACCAAACAAAATGCCACTATAGGTTATCAGTTGACATGGAAGACCGCTGAAATGGCTGCCATCAATACTCCTGTTTTGGTTGATGGCGTTGCGAAAGCCCCTGCCACGAAACCCACAACACCTAACGTATCCATTCCTATTAACGTAAAACCCGTTTTACTTGGTACGACGGGTTCACCTGGAGCCGCCAGTACAGCATTAAATATTAAGTTAACATTCAACTAGTTGAGGTGACTATGCGCAAATCTATTTTGCTCATCAGCGTATTGATTTTTACACATATCAATAGCTATGGAGCACTCACCAAACAGTCATCCATGGTTGGTCAAGAGCTGGCATCGCAAATTAGGATGAGTGTGAAAATTGCCACTTGCTTGCCAGCAACGATCGATAATATTGCTTTTGGTGCATTAGATAGCGCAACTGTTTTATCTGGCGAAATAGAGGGGCATACCACACTATCATTAGATTGCTCAGGAACCATAGTCCCACAACGTGTTTCACTCTTATTTGAACCCGCTACCCCTCATTTAACCATGGGGGCATCTGGCTATATTGGCTCTGTTAACAACACTCTTGGTTATTTAGTCGCATGGGAAGATAGCCAAGTTGGAAATATTGGTGCAGGTGTGCCAATGGGAAAAGAGCTTTTACTTAAAAAACCCACCGCTTCATTAATGAAAGTGAAACTGAAAGTAAAACCTATTGCACTACCCATTGGCAGCAATAGTGTGACTCTAGGCAGTGGGAGCACCCACATTACAATCAAAATAAAATATCTTTAATGTGAGCGAATTGATGAATAAAACACTTCCCTTCTGCTTTCTTTTCATGCTGATGAGTGGCTACCCTTTGCATACCGTTGCCGATGAAATTTTACCCGACACGGTTCTGAGCATCTCGCTAGATATCGTCAATATCACTTGCGATATTAATGATGGGAAAGGCTTCAATAAAATTGTCGATTTCGATGTGATCAATGAAACCGATTTACTTGCAGGAAAACAACCTGCTGTAAAAACGCAATTTATTGTGGATTGCAATAAAAGTGGCTTTAAGCCTAATAACATAGATATTAAGGTTTATCCCGGGGCTCAAGGAGCTCTTAATAATGGTGTTGGTGGTGAGTTGAAAACCAACTTATCTGGTGTTGGAATTTATTTATCTTGGATGGATAAGAGTCCTATTGATTTATCTGGAAAAAACCAACGATTCAGTGCTAATGGTAATAACCAATTTGATATTAGCTTTTTTGCCAAGCCATATGCTCAATCACCAAGTGTCGAAAAAGGTATCATGAAAAGCAGCGTTATTATTAGTGCGCTCTACAAATAATAACGATTACTCACAGTTACCCACGGCGTAATATTTATCAAAAATCACAATGTACTTACGACTTTTCTTGGTTAAACGTGCATCTTGATACGTTTGATTAGGTAGCAAGTAAAGGACGTAAGGCTCGGTATCATCCTCTGCATCACAATTGTTATGCACAAGCACTCTAAAGTAGGTGTTCCCCGTGTTTTTCAAAATGCCTGTATTTTGGTCGAGCGTATATTTAAAATCAGGTTGTTTGGGTCTCACGACAAAGTACGTTTCTAAACTGACCGTTGGGTAAAACAGCGGCTGTTTACGTTGCTCATGATCATTTTGCATTTCAAGCGGCGTTTCACTAATGATAATTTTGTAATAGCGTTCTTGGTTGTCCGCGGTTCCGCGATAAAAAATTTTAAAGAATTCCTGCTCTCCTGGTAATAAAATTTTCTTCAGTGGGGTAAAGATAATTTCCCCATTATGAATGGCTCGCCCTTGTTCATGGCTGCCCGGTTTATCAATTTGATACGCGCTAAAATTATATAAATTGGTCTTTTTCGTATCGTTAATATAGGGCTTAGAAAAAAATTCTTTATCGGAATCCATCGAAGAGATATCCGAGCTAATGTATAACGCGTTAGCACTATGATTGAAAGAAATCATCACAAAAAGAAGCAAGAATTTCAGCAAAGAATTTAATTTCATGTTTAGCCTGTTAGTGCTGAAGAAAAAGGCGATTTAAGATTGAATAAATCGCCTTAAAATGGGTCATATTTAATGAATATCAGGGCCTGTCCAGATAGCTTTTACCGTCACATTCCCGCTTGCCGAAACGGTTCCTAGCCAATCAATGCCATCTAGCGTAAAGAATGAGTTCGCTTCATTCATTGGAAATGATAAATCTAAATTCGTGCGATAAAACGAGCCTAAATCTTCATTCGGTTTTGCCCACGGCGTCTCTTCCCATAAAGCATTTTTGAGGGAAATTTCATTGCTATCGCAACTAGCTCGGTAAGACTCTAAGCTTCCCGTGTGATTTTTAAATGACAAATACGCTGAAAATGGCACTTTGAATTTGTCATCATTTGAGCTAAATAAGCAGTACGATTGCCCTTTTAGCGTGGTACTTGGACCTTCCACTTTAGCGGTGATTGAATCTGCCTGCCTTGGTCCGCTAGTCGTCACAATATAATTAAATTCAATTGGCGGCTCTTCATTACCCACTTTCCCGGTTTTAGATTGGTTCGGGTTAAAGTCGGCAGGGATAATACTGATCCCATAATCTCGCGGTTTAAGAATAATAGTATTAGACGGTGTGAACTCATAATACCCAGATTGAGGTACCGCTGAGTTAGTAAATGAAAACGTAAAAAACTCTTGGCTATTTTTAAAATCAACATTCGACGACACAAGTTGCTTCAAAAATGTATTAGATAAAAATATCGATACATTCTTATTGTTGCCTTTAAAATAATAGCTCGCCGGATAAGTTGTATTGTAATAATACCAACTATTACTCCCGTCATCAGGACCAATCAATATCGTGTTAGCCGCAGGTACAAACGGAATCAATGTATTATTAATTTTTAAACTCAACATAATATTGGCGAATATCTCTCCCTTTGTCTCATGGTCGACAACTTGACAGATGATCCCATTTTGACTTAATACGATACCAACTCGGCAAAATTGAGAGCCTAATCCTAAGGTTGGATTTCCATTACTATCTATAAAAATCTCTTGCAGCGCTCCCGTTGAAGTCAGCTTGATATGCCCAGATTTAGTAATATTGAATTCATGGGATGCAATAATCTGCCCACCTACACTTTGGCAAGTCTCACCTTTGCTTGGGTTATAATCTGTTTTTGTCATGCAAGATCTATAACTATAACTTTCGACGGTTCCCACAGGTAATTTAAGGAAATATTGGTAAGCAGAGTCACTGAAGATCCCTCTCGCATAGTAAGATTCCCCATTAATATTACTTTGCACTATCTTGTATGCACCATCTTTCCCAAGGTATTGCGCAGGCCAATAACCACTGTCGTCATTGCAATATCCCCGCATACACCGATTCCCAGTAAATGGTCTATCTATTTGAGAATTTTCTAACCAGATATCAACAAATTGGTTTGCTTGAATGGCTGTATTCACATACCCCATATAGCCCAAACTAAGCTGTAGCGATTTTGAGTAACGTGTATATTTGTTAGCCCCCGAAAAACGTGGATCCGTTGTTCTTGGTGTAATGAAATATTCGTCATCAACATTATTTTCAATAAAAACATAGCTGTTAGTCACAGTGACAGCGTGCGTTGCCGCGCTTAATAAAAAATTCAAAATAAAAGGAGCAATTATGAATATAAGAAATCTATTTCTCTTCATCGTTAAATTCTCATTATCTTTTCGCATAACTAGATTGCGGCTCACAAGTCACCTCCCCGACCCATAAAGCACCGCGTGCGCCTTGTAGGTTTAAATCGGCTTCGCAGATCGTTTTCTCATCTTCTTGCAATAACGAAATTACGGGATAGCGCACATCAACGTCCATGGAGAACTCCCCATTTTTATCGGTTTTTGTTCGCCCTATATGGTTACGAATCGAGGCATATTTTATGTATTCACCATCCGGTGATTTAAGCCGTCCAAACACCGTGACCAACTGACGAACTTCGGGTTGATAAAACGCGATATTGCCGGGATACAGCGTGACGGATTTATTGCGTCCAGAGACAATGTCAAAACTGTCTTTTGACTTCCCGTCGTTCATTAACTGGATGTCGTAATCTGAATACGGTGACAATGGAATAAAGGTATTTTTTCCGCTAATTGGGTAATTTTGCCCATTCACTTTTGCCACCATGCTACCGGCGCCTTGAATCTCAGAATTAATAATTACCCCTGATTTTCCTTGGTTGCCACTTGGTGTGATCATTCCATTGCTGTAAGCCACCGATCCGCGAGAGGTTAAGTTACCATTCAGTCGGTCGCTATCCGGTCGGTTAATCGTGACGGTACCCGAGTTATATTTCATGTCATAAGAGGCGTAGGCCAGCGTCGAAAAATCCGAAGCGCCATTATCTTTATCACGCACTAACTTAGAGACCGAAATACCCGCATTGGTGATCGGCGAGTTTTCAAAACTCTTGTTGGCATAAATATTGGCTTTCATATTACCGTTCGTGGAAGAAACGCCCGTGCTTAACCACGTAGACAGCGGTAATGAGAAGTCCAGATTTACATATTTTTCGTTGGTACTGTTTTGATTATCATAGTGATAACGCTGTACACCGGCTCTGAGCCCAACCGTTCCATAGCGCCCAGAAAACAGCGTATTCGCATATTCGTAGTTAATTGAATCACTGCCTACGCGACGGTCTTTGGTATTACTGATCGTGAATGAACCCGTCCTATCAATAATCTTGTCGAAGTTAACTGTTGCGCCATAGGAATAGTTATCCGCATCGTAAAGCGGCAAATCCCCTTCGACCACCGTTCGCTCTCGTGATGCCCAAAAGGAACCATAGCCTTCAGGAATACTGACAGAAATTGTCCCAATGTTGCGATGGCTGCCGTGGTTTTCCAGCATGCCCTGCCAAGAAACCGAAATGTAGTTATTAATCGACGCATTAATGCTCGTTTCTTGAACTAGGAATTTATCAAAACCATAGTTTGACATCTGGAAGCGTATCCCCGACAGCACAGGGAAGTTATAGGCGAATGACGCTCCCGCTAAATAACTTTTCTCTGGAGCTTGGCTATGGCGACCTTCTCCACGGGCATAATTTCTTTTATCGAAATCAACATAGCCCCCGTACATTTCCCAATTCAGTTTGTCGAAGTTTCCTCCGATTGCCCCTAAGGATTTATTAATTGTCTGGTTTTGAGTGGTGACCACTTTCCCATCAACAACCGTTTCGATAGTGACGTCATAAATACCAAAAGGCAGCATACTGGTATCAACTTCAAAGTTACCCATTGGGAAGTTTTGGATATTAAGAAGCTTACCTTGACGATAAATACGAACTTCGCCAGGGCTATTTAAGAAGGCATAAATAGGGGTCAGTGACTGCTGTTTATTGTTGACGACACTCTCGGAGTTATTCCCGATAGTGACCGCATAAATTTTGCTACTGCTCAACGCAGTTAAGCTCGCAATGGATTGTAAATTCCATGTACTCATTAAACCCAATGCGACACGCAGCCCATTAAAGTCACGCTCATACATCGCTCGGTATAATTCAACACTTGCATTGGATTTACCGATGCTATACGCCGATGCATTGATATTAAAATGGTGTTCTGCTGCGGCAAATAACGCGTCTAAATTGAAATAGCTACTGGAGCTATTTTTTGCATTTTTTACCTGACTTTGGAATACACCTAAATCATAGTTTGCCACTGCCGAAAGTGAATTAACGGATGAATCACCTAATACAGAATGCCTTGCGTGAGTTTTCGGTGCAAATGCAGCTTTATCAACATCTAATGATAAATTGAATGATGAAATATTTAATTTCAGCACTGCATTATTGTCGATAACAATACCATTGTTATCATCAAAAATGGCATCCTGTTTATTGTCAATTTTATCAACCAGCAAGCTATTCAGTTGCGGGCCTTGCGTACTGTCAATGAGGTGAATACTGGATAATTTAATTTTACCTTGGTCAATGACAATAACTGCATCCGCGATTTTATCTTCGCTTTGGTTATTTTTAGCATCATCACTTAATCGTAGAAAAACAGGCACAGACATTCCTTCTTCCAATGCACTCACAAATGCCGGAGGAATAATGTAACCACCAATTTTAATACTCTTCATCTCACTGGCATGAATGGTGTTTGAAAAAAAAATGCTTAATATTGATAAAGCAATAACACTCTTACGCATGATTAAAGTCCGTTATTAATTATTTGACGACAATGAAATCTCCTTTGTGCCAAATACCTACGCTAGATTTTTTATTATTAAGATCGACAAACTGTAGTTTCACAGCTAAATGTGGCATGAGGTAATAACGTTCACGACAAATACCATCCACGCTATATTTTTGTTTTTCAGGTAAACATGGCCCTGATGCCACCACACGAAATGAACTATTCCCTATATTGGAAACTTGAGAGTTTGCATATTGGTAATTAAATTTTTCAATCCTTGGTGCAACAACCAAGATGGTGCTAATGGTCGCCGACGTTGTCGCTGAGGCAGATTTTGCACTTTTTGTTACACCGCTTTCGCCAATAGGGTCATCTTTCCAATTTAATCGGTAATAACGTTCTTTATCGTCTTTGGGACCTTGATAAATAATTTTAAAAACATCTTTTGCTTGCCCCGGCAAAATCAGATTAGCGGGGGTTGATAATATTTCGTTCGGATCCGTAACGGGAATTACTTTTCCATTCTCAAGTGGCGAGTCTATTTTCTCGATAGTTAAATTAACGAGCCTTGCCGTATTAACAGTATTTTCAATTTCTTTTGCTAATGAGTCTTCATCTGACGATATGATTTCAGTAATATTACCTACATTAACCGCCAAGCTCATTTTTAGTGGGAGAATAGATAATAAAGCTAATGCTAGTGTTATTTTTTTCATAATTATTAATTTTAAAAAAGATAACGATAAAGATAATATTTCCCTATAGTATCTTTATCGTGAAAATTAGTTATTCACTAAGCGTAAATAATCAATTAAGGAGCTGGTGTGAAAGTACCATCCCAAGTTGCAGTGAACTGAACTTTAACATCACCATCCCATGAACCGTCGGTCAGTGCTTTGAAGTCTGTCGCTGCACCAGCCGCTTCCGCGCTAGCGATAACGAAGGTGAACTCACCACGGTCAGTTGCACGCTCTGAACCATTGTAGATACCATCTGCAGCTAAGTTATCTAAACCTGATGTTAAGCCTTTTGAAGTATCGATTAACACAGTGTCAGTCGTTTTATTCAGATCTTCACCATTCCATTTAACGCCAACAGTTAATTTAGAATCATCTGTTGTTCTCGCTAAAGTGTTAGAAATGATTTTTGATGCTAATTTAAAATCTGTTGCACCTGATTGACCTTGAATAGCGATATCAAATGCGCCATTTTGTTGGTTAAAGCTTTTCTGACCTTCTGCATAGTTAAATGTTAAGCTTTTTAATGGCGTAACAACCAGCATACTTGTCGTATCTTTAATTGCGGTCGCTTGCCATGTTGCTGTCGCTTGAGCAGTACGAGTGTCAGCATTAGCAACTGTAGCAAAGGAAGCAGCAATAATTGTTGATAGCAAAACAGATGCCATTTTTTTATTTAACATGTTGTTCTCTCTATTTAATATCCATGAAGAAAAATTTAATT
>NZ_JAERJY010000107.1:0-12505 GCF_018257375.1 Providencia sp. JGM181
GCAATAAGAGCACAAGATTACAAGGATTACGGACATAAATAATCTGATTATTGTCTCTATAAATATAGAACCGCTCATTTTTGGGCGGTTCTATACCATCCAAATTACAATGCATTCAATAAATCATTAAGCCCTTTATTTTCTTCTTTTTTCAAGAAGCTACCAATGGCTTCTTTTGCTTGAGTTCGTAGCTCATTACGCAGTAATTTTTCTACATCCAATTGGTACTGTAAGTTATTCCAACCACCGTAAATACGTAGTGGAATATTCATACTACGTAACTGCTGAACCAAACGAGAGTCCCCAGCCCATCCGCCAAGAATATTTACGCCTAAATTAACATCGATGGTTTCTTTTGGAATATTCACGCGCCCTTGCCCTGTAATATTCAGCAGTGAAGACGTTGCTTTAAGAGCGGAAATACTCATATTGCCTTTATTGAGATATCCCGACACAGTGAATAAATCCACTTCTGTGAAGCTGTTGGTATCTGTTGGCATATTGATTTTATTAGTGAAACGGGACACCGATTGTTGGATCAATTGCGGAATGTTTAAATCCGCCAATTTAGCACTGCGCAGTTCAAAATTAACCGGTCCTTGCCACTGATTTTTAACCGCATAATCATCGTAGCCAGTACCTGATAACGAAGCATTTAATGAAATAATTCCGCTCAGTTTTTCAGGCATACTAAATGCCTTTAATACCGGAGTAAGATTAATATTATTAAATACAGGTTTTGCTGAAACCTGAGCAGGGATAGCGTTGTAGTTAATGGTCACAGGTAGTGAAAATTGTCCACCAAACGCATTACCCTCTAACTGAGAAATCGTTAAACGTGGTGTTTGGTTATCGCCCTTAATTTTTACCCCGGTCATCGACATGCCGCGATAAATCAATGTGTCCATCGAGACATCAAATTGAGCAGTAAATCCTTTCAATCCCATTAAATCATACTTCTGCATGTTGGAACCCGAAATAACGGGCTTCACGCCAACACGCTCATTATTACTGACGGTATTTTCTGAGGCTGCACTGACTGTATTTGATTTGCCGGGTGCGGGGGCTTGTCCAATTAACGTATCGAGATTCAAAGAAGGCGAGGATAAATTCACCGTCACATCAGGAATATCGGTTAAATTGACATTGATTGTCCCTACTAATTGGCTGTCATTTGCCTGAATGGCAAGATTATCAAGACTAATCGCCCCTGAATTGGCTTTTGTATACAGAAAATCTGAGGTGAATTTTCCGCTAATACCATTTTCTGGTAAATCAACACCACTAAGTTGATAATCAAACTGCGTGATTTTTCCACTTACCTGCTGAGATAATTTAGATAAATCGATATCTGATTTAATATCAAAATTAAATTCTTGTTGGTTCTTATTTAAATTACCGCTGAATTTCATCGCAACTTGTTTATCATCACTTTTTTTCAGTGACAGATTAATATTGCGTAGGTTGTATTCATCTTTTGATGTTTGCCAGATAACTAAGCTGTTGGTGATATCAATTTTACTGATATCGAGTAACCATTTGCTTTTATCTGTTGTATCGGAAGGTGCTTGGCTACCGCCAGGGGCAACAGGAGTGTTAACCGTCGTAATCGGTTCACTCTCAGGTGTTTTGCGAATTACCGCCCCATCAATGACAATTTGCTCAACAGACAGTCGATGGGAAATTAGTGGCCATAAATCCACATCTAAGCGCATATTTTCAGCACTTAAAACAGGCTGGCTGGCGTTAGGTGCAGTGACCGAGACAGGACCCGTAATGATGCTCAGTGTTGGCCATACATGCCAACGCATATCACCTTTGAAATCAAGTTGGTAACCACTTTTTTTCTCAACTTGTTGAACGAGGTAGCCTCTAAAATCATTCGGGTTCACTAACATCACTAAAGCTGTTAGCCCCGCTACTACCACCACAAGTAAAATAATCAGCGTCGTTAAAAACCGTTTCATGCATCCCTCTCTTTTACTTTGTTTGTCACACCTTTCGCCTGTCATTCCTTGACGCTAGCGATTGCTGACCTCTTCAAACTCCATAGAAGAGGCCGCTCGCTATCTTGCTGTATTAGTCTTGGCTAATACGGCTACCAACAGCACCTTGTTGGTTTTTATATTTTGCATCTTGTCGGCTGTTATAAGGTCTGTCTGCACTGCCTGATAGCGGTTCAAAGCTTAGTGCACCAATTACCATGCCCGGACGTAATGCTAAAGGTAACTTACCTGAGTTATAAAACTCTAACACAATTTGACCACGCCAGCCTGGATCAATCCGGTGGGCTGTGACGTGAACCATTAGTCCAAGTCTTGCTAGTGAAGAGCGCCCATCTAACCAACCGACTAAATTGTCGGGCAGCGTGACGGATTCTAGTGTAACTGCCAGAGCCAATTCACCAGGGTGAAGGAAGAAAGGCTCGTCCTCTTTAAGAACAATTTCATCGCTCATCACACGGTCTAATGCCGCATTGACTTCATCTTTTGGTCCACTAAGATCAATAAATGCCGCAGTATGTCCACGAAAAACACGAAATTGGTTCCCAAGACGAACATCCGCGGTCGCTCCGTTGATCCGTTCAATCGGTGGACGCGGGCTAATAACAAGTCGACCTTCATCCATCCACTGAATTATATCGCGGTCACAAAGACGCATGATCACTTTCCCCCTTCATTATTTATATATTTATGGCAGCTTATCGCTGGTGATATTTGACGCTATCAGTCCTGACAGAATTCACCAATTTTCGCTTTCAAAATATCAATCGCCACACGGTTTTTACCGCCACGAGGTACGATAATATCGGCATATTGTTTCGATGGTTCAATAAATTGTAAGAACATTGGGCGAACCGTTTTATTGTACTGTTCAATCACGGAGTCTAATGTTCTTCCTCTCTCATTAACATCACGTTTAATACGGCGCATTAAGCAGATATCCAGCGGCGTATCCACAAAAATAGAGAAATCCATCTCTTCACGTAAACGCTTGTCTGTTAATAATAGGATACCTTCAATAATAATGACCTTTTTTGGTTTAAAACTGACGGTTTGCTGTTTGCGAGTATGAGCGACATAGTCATACTGAGGAATTTCGACGGCTTGACCACTTTTCAGTGCTTTGAGGTGTTCATAAAGTAAACTGTGATCCATTGAATTTGGATGGTCATAATTCACTTTGAGTCGTTCTTCCATAGGAATATCTGTTTGATCTTTATAGTAACAGTCTTCTGGAATAACACCGATATTATGATCACCAACCTTTTCTCTTAATTCCCGATATAAGGTGCTTGCAATTAGGCTTTTGCCAGATGCAGAAGCGCCCGATATACCTACAATGGTACAGTGATGCGATATGTCAGTCATAAAATGGTAACCTGGTTAAAAATTTTAGAAATGAAGTGCATAACATCATAGTGTTATGGTTGGCGGGAATTATAGGGTGTAATGGTGCGCTGTACCAGTCTATCTCGTCAAAGACTGATAAAAAAACGCACCCAATTTTTATTCTTCAAAGCGTAAGCTTCGCGCTAAGCTTAAAACTGTTTGCGCCCTTCTAAAGCTGCAATTCGGTTCTCTATAGAAGGATGGGTTGAAAACACAGAATCCCCCTTATTAAAGATATATGCCGCCTGTCTGTATGCTTGTCCGGTGCTTTCATCATCATAATCATGCTTTTGATGATCCCCTGAAATTTTCTTCAAAGCACTAATCATTGCTTGGTTATCAGAGGTTAAATCCACCGCTGCCGCATCCGCCATATAC
Organism: Providencia sp. JGM181; assembly: GCF_018257375.1. Classification (NCBI taxonomy): domain Bacteria; kingdom Pseudomonadati; phylum Pseudomonadota; class Gammaproteobacteria; order Enterobacterales; family Morganellaceae; genus Providencia; species Providencia sp. JGM181. Next base: position 3,771 of record NZ_JAERJY010000107.1, read on the forward strand.
TCACGGGTACGCGATAAATAAAAATAAAGTACTTTGGTAATAATTGGCAACACGATATTCATCAATAATAAAATGGTTTGTGCTTTATTCGCTGAATTATTACGACTACGTCCTGCTGAGCGAATAAACACTTGAGCAAAAACGTTCGTTACCGTCAAAATAACATTCGCTAAAATACCCACATACAGCGTTAATTTAGAATCACCGTGGATAATATGTCCCACTTCATGGGCCATTACCGCTTGAACTTCTTGGCGATTTAGCGTCTGTAACAAACCACGCGTGACGCCGACTAATGCATTACGAGAATTCCAGCCAGCCGCAAATGCATTGGGTTCGTCAGTATCTAAAATATACAGACGCGGAACATAACGTAATGTCGCGCTTAAGCTCAGCTCTTCCAAGATATTGAATAGCTGTCTTTCTTCAGGTGTTGAAGCGCCTTCTTGGGTGATTTCCTTCGCATTCATTCCGGCAAGCATCAATTTATGCCCGAAGAAATGAATATAAAGTAGACCTAAAAATGTCAGTCCAAGAATAATAAAGGTTGCCACAGGCAGTTGTTGTAATGTCGCAAATGCTATCAGGTTTGAGGTAAAATCCATTCTCTCATCTGGATGGGTTGCGGTATCCGCCAGCAAACCAATCACTAGCATCAGCACAATATAACTCAGCACAACTAACCGAGTACGGATATTGTTTTTACGTATAACGTTTCTGTAATCCATAATAAAACCCTGCCAATGGCAACATCCATTTAATCGAAATTAATGCGACGAGACTCTTCCGTTTTGATGTCAGCTTCCTCTAAACGCCAATATTCTTTATTAATTTTCAAGCTAGGAATAATGCCAACAATTAATGCGGCAGGCATAGAAGCGATATACGCGTTATACGTTTCTAATGAACGGTTATAACCACGTTTAGCAAAAGAGAGTTTATTTTCAGAAGAGACGATCTCTTCTTGTAAATTTGCCATGATCGCATCCGATTTTAGCTCTGGATACGCTTCAACTGCTACATTGATGGCACCGCTGCTAACCATCTTGGACAGCGCATCTTCCGCTTCACGGGCTTTATCCCCCGTCGCATTTTGTGCTTGGCTTCTTAGCTCGGTAATTTTAGTGAAGACTTCTGTTTCATGGCTTAAATATTTTTTCACCGTCGCCAGTAAACTATCAAATACTTTACCGCGGCGATCTAATTGAACTGAAATCTCAGTTTCGCTAGAAACGACAGCTTCACGTAGTGCAACGATGCGGTTATAAAAATAAATAACAATCAGCACCAATACGACAATAAAAATTAAAAATTTCATAATCACCTTTTAGGCATTCGCCAACGGAATAAAGACTGAATTTTCTATATCGTTAATTTTCAGGCTAGGAAATTCACTTATGCGACATTCTACGCAGCCTACAACAATAAAGGAACAGTTTGAGAAGAAATCAGAACAATCAAAGAATCGGATTTTATGGCAATAAAAAAGGCTACTTAGTCATTACTGACCAAATAGCCTTTATCGATACCATTTAATTACACGGCGCGGAAAGAGATTTCCGTCGGGATCTTATCCCCTTCCCAATACATCAATGCAGAGATGTTAGACGCAATTTCGCGATAGATATCGGCGAACTCGCCTTCAGGGTCGCGCATTACGGTCGGCTGACCACGGTCTAAGTCTTCACGTAATGAAATATGCAGCGGAACCTGACCTAGCAGTTTGGTATTGTATTTTTCAGCCAGTTTTTCTGCACCGCCGGTACCGAAAATAGGCTCTACATGACCACAGTTACTGCAAATATGTGCGCTCATGTTTTCAACAACACCCAGCACAGGCACGTTCACTTTTTTGAACATGACAATCCCTTTCATCGCATCCACTAAGGCAATATCTTGCGGCGTGGTCACAACCACTGCGCCTGTCACAGGAATATTTTGTGACAGAGTCAGTTGGATATCACCCGTTCCTGGTGGCATATCGATAACGAGATAATCCAGATCTGGCCATAGCGTATCTTGTAGCATCTGCATCAAGGCTTTACTTGCCATTGGACCACGCCATACCATCGCGTTGTCGTCAGTGACTAAGTAACCAATGGAGTTAGTGGCTAAGCCATACGCCATAATCGGTGCCATGTGCTGACCATCTGGAGACGTTGGGCGTTCCAGTGTAGTGCCCAGCATATTCGGAATTGAAGGACCGTAGATATCCGCGTCGAGGATACCGACTTTTGCGCCTTCTTGTGCCAATGCTAACGCTAAGTTCACGGAAGTACTGGATTTACCCACACCACCTTTACCTGAACTCACCGCAAGAATATTACGCACACCGTTGATGCCCGGTAAATCGTTGGCGCGCTTCAGAGTGGTAATATCGTGGCGTAATTTCCATTCTACGGCGTGAGCACCCGTCAATTGCTTTAATTCAGCCGTTTTTTCGCTGATCAGCGTTTGGAATGGGCCTTTCCAGACAAATGGCATAACTAATTCGACATGCAACACATTGTCCAACAGCGCACAACGATGCAATGCTTTGATTGAAATCAGATTGCGCTTGAGAGTTGGGTGTGTAAATGAAGCCAAAACAGTGGAGACTTGTTCAGTCAGCAGTTCTGGTTTGTTCTGCTCGGGGGATTTATCGTTCATCCCGGCTCCTTTATTTTCTTTTTTGTAACTACACATTTTTGACTACGTTGCATGATAGCAGAGAACGAAAAAAATAGTGACCGCCTAGCGAATGAAAAACCACAAACAGTAAAAATTTGTTTCCACCTAGTGTTTTTTCCTAATAATTGCCGATTAATATTTTATTGCCCTAGCGACATTTTTATTGATCGGTTAACATCAAAGACCCTTTATTAATAATGGAAGTAAGAAAGTTACTATGTCTCAAGTCGCGAATAAATTACTGGTAACCTGTGCGTTACCATATGCTAACGGTTCAATCCATCTCGGTCATATTCTGGAGCACATTCAGGCTGATATTTGGGTCCGTTATCAGCGAATGCGCGGCAAAGAGGTTCATTTCATCTGTGCTGACGACGCGCACGGAACACCGATCATGTTAAAAGCTCAGCAATTATGCATTACGCCTGAAGAAATGATCGCTGCAATGAACCAAGAGCATCAGGACGATTTTGCAGGCTTCCAGATTAGCTACGATAACTACCACTCAACCCATAGCGAAGAGAACAAACAGTTATCTGAACTGATTTATGGCAAGTTAAAAAGTAATGGTTTTATTAAAAACAAAACCATTTCACAGCTTTACGATCCAGAAAAAGGCATGTTCCTGCCTGACCGTTTCGTAAAAGGTACTTGCCCGAAATGTAAAGCGGAAGATCAATACGGCGATAACTGTGAAGTCTGTAGCGCAACCTATAGCCCAACTGACCTGATCAACCCACGTTCAGTGGTTTCAGGTGCAACGCCAGTTATCCGTGAAACTGAACACTTTTTCTTTGATTTACCTGCATTTAGCGACATGCTGCAAGCATGGACTCGCTCTGGCGCACTGCAAGAGCAAGTGGCTAACAAAATGCAAGAATGGTTTGAATCTGGCTTACAACAGTGGGATATCACCCGTGACTCCCCGTATTTCGGCTTTGAAATTCCAGATGCACCGGGTAAATATTTCTACGTTTGGCTGGATGCGCCAATCGGCTATATGGGCTCGTTTAAAAACCTGTGCGATAAACGCAGCGATTTAAACTTTGATGAATTTTGGAACAAAGATTCCAAAGCGGATCTTTACCACTTTATCGGCAAAGATATCGTCTATTTCCACAGCCTATTCTGGCCAGCCATGTTAGAAGGCAGCAACTACCGTAAACCAACTAACCTGTTTGTTCACGGTTATGTCACCGTTAATGGTGCAAAAATGTCTAAGTCTCGCGGCACATTCATTACCGCTCGCGCATATTTAGATCATTTCGATGCTGACTGCCTACGTTATTACTATGCAGCCAAACTCTCTTCACGCATCGACGATATCGACTTGAATTTAGAAGATTTTGTACAGCGTGTGAATAGCGATATCGTTAACAAAGTGGTGAATTTAGCTTCACGTAACGCAGGTTTTATTGCTAAACGTTTTGCTGGAAAATTATCAGCAAACTTAGCCGAGCCCGCGCTATACCAACAATTTGTTGATGCTGCAAAAGTGATTGGTGACGATTTCACTAATCGTGAATATGGCAAAGCCGTGCGTGAAATTATGGCATTAGCGGATATTGCAAACCGCTATGTGGATGAGAAAGCACCTTGGGTCGTAGCTAAACAAGAAGGTAAAGACCAAGAACTGCAAGATATCTGCTCGATGGGTATCAACTTATTCCGAGTATTAATGACTTACTTGAAACCAATTCTGCCAAGCTTAACCAAGCGCGTGGAAGAGTTCCTGAAAGTTGAATTAACGTGGGATTCCATCAACACGCCATTACTGAACCACGACGTAGCGCCATTTAAAGCGTTATTTAACCGTATTGAATTAGCAAAAGCGGAAGCAATGGTAGAAGCGTCCAAACAAAGTGCTCAGCCAGTTAAGCAGTTGACTGGCCCTCTGGCGGATGACCCAATTCAAGAAACCATCACATTCGATGATTTCGCTAAAATTGACTTGCGCATTGCGCTGATCAAACAAGCAGACTTCGTTGAAGGCTCAGATAAGCTACTGAAGTTACAGTTAGATATCGGTGGTGAAACTCGCCAAGTATTCTCTGGTATCCGTAGCGCTTATCCAGATCCAAAAGTCCTGGAAGGTCGTTTAACCGTGATGGTGGCAAACCTTGCTCCACGTAAAATGCGCTTTGGTATCTCCGAAGGTATGGTGATGGCAGCAGGTCCTGGTGGTAAAGACATTTACCTACTGAGCCCAGATAATGGCGCACAACCGGGTATGCAAGTTAAATAAGCCATTGATTGTCGCTCTGAAAATTGAGCAACAAACTTAGCCAATATCAGTACAAAACGGAGCCACTTTAGTGAGCTCCGTTTTTTTATGGGTTTTTATTTGTGATCTCTGGCACAATTTTCAAGTTAATTGTATGATGAATGCCTGTCGAGTAATAGGACAAATCCCATGTCATTAAAACAAGTATTGAACACCGGATGGCAATATTTGCGAGCCTTCGCAATACTTTACCTCTGCCTGATCATCGGAAATGTAATTTCCAAACTGCTTCCTTTTTCCATTCCCGGCAGTATTGTCGGAATGTTGCTGCTGTTTGTTTTGCTAGCATTACAGATAGTCCCTGCTCACTGGGCAAAACCTGGATGTAGCATCCTGCTGAAAAACATGACGATTTTATTCGTTCCCATCGGTGTGGGGATTATGAATTATTATGATTTACTCAGCCAACAGATGATCCCGATTGTCGTCTCTTGTATTGCCAGTACGCTTATTGTCATGATTGTTGTCGCGGTCAGCTCAAACTATATCCATAAAGAGCGCCCTATCGTGGGTGTGAAGCCTGATGAAATTCCTCTTCCTCCTGAAGAACCCATTTCTTCAACCATCAATAATGATAAAACCAAGGGGAAAGAGTGATGTTAGAACATATTTGGTGGTCACTGCCATTAACTATCGTTGTTTTCTATTTGGCGAGAGCGCTGTCAATTAAGTGCAAATTGCCCATTCTGAACCCATTATTGTTAACTATCGCAATTATTATTCCGCTACTGATCCTGACGAACACCTCTTATGAGCACTATTTTGCGGGCAGTAAAATACTCAATGATTTATTACAGCCGGCCGTTGTCGCCCTCGCCTTTCCGCTCTACGAGCAAATGCACCAGATTAGAGCACAGTGGAAATCCCTATTTAGTATCTGTTTTGCTGGCAGTATTGTGGCGATGTTTACGGGGGCAACTATTGCACTGTGGCTAGGGGCTACACCGGATATTGCAGGTTCAATATTACCTAAGTCGGTCACAACACCAATAGCCATGGCAGTTGCCGATTCAGTCGGAGGCATCCCAGCAATTAGTGCCGCTTGCGTACTTTTTGTCGGGATTTTAGGGGCGATGTTCGGTCATAGCCTATTTGATGTTTTGCGTATTCGCACCCATGCATCACGAGGCTTGGCGATGGGTACCGCTTCTCACGCTTTGGGAACTGCGCGTTGTGCGGAAGTTAACTATATTGAAGGGGCTTACAGTTCATTAGCGTTAATGACCTGCGGGGTGATCACCTCGTTAATTGCGCCTTTTATCTTCCCTGTTATTCTTCACTTATTTAGCTAAACTAAATCAATAAGAGAGGTTATTTACCTCTCTTATGCAAATTTCAGTGTAAAAACTTGAGATACATCTCTCATTTAATGAATTTGTTTCATTGATTGCATTCATGAAGTGATCGCGATCACATCCAATCACCCTATTAATTGAATAGAATGAAAACAATTAAATAGGGAGGGTTACTCATGCATTCAAGATTCAAGGCCGCTTGGGCCGAACTTCCAGAAAAGTTACAGTCTGTCCTAAAGCCTATTATGGACAAACCCGATTTCTCAGCTATGTTGACCGCTGAGCAAGTTAAGCATATTAAAGCTGAGAGTGGATGCACGGACAGCGAACTCGCTTTTTCATTATTACCTTTCGCAGCGGCTTACGCTGTCACACCAATTTCTCGCTTTAATGTAGGCGCAATCGCTTGCGGGATCAGCGGTAATCTCTATTTCGGCGCAAATATGGAATTTAACCATGTTTCTATTGGTCAAACTATCCATGCTGAACAATGTGCCATTACCCATGCGTGGCTAAAAGGCGAAAAACAATTAACCTCTATTACCGTCAACTACACGCCTTGCGGTCACTGCCGACAGTTTATGAATGAGCTGCGTGAAGGCGGTAAGATCATGGTGCATTTACCAAAACGCCAAGCAGCTACACTTCATGATTATTTACCTGATTCATTCGGTCCATCGGATCTGAATATCACCACATTGCTGCTCGACAATGTTAACCATGGTTATCAAAACCAAAGTCGCGATAGATTGTTATCTGCTGCGGTTGAAGCTGCGAACCAATCTCACGCACCATACAGCGAATCTCACTCCGGTATTGCTGTGCAGTTAAAAGATGGCTCTCTGTTTACAGGTCGTTACGCTGAAAATGCTGCGTTCAACCCAAGCTTACCACCATTACAAGCTGCACTAATTATGGTGAATTTAGCGGGTAAAGATATTCATGCTATTGAGCAAGCAGTGTTAGTGGAAAAACAAGATGCAACGGTGCAGCAGTGGTGTACAACAGAAAATACCTTGCACGCGTTAGGTTGCCAAAAAGTGGAGCGTGTTTATTTGGATGAGTCCATTTAAACGCTATTCTATTGAATCATATTCAATTTAAACCAGATTAAATATTCAAAATTAAGACGGCGGTTATTGTGAGTTTATCAACTTCAATAACCTCCGTTTTTTATTAAAACGTTATTGAGTGTTAATAAAATTAAAATGAGAATCTGGATGATGAGCTGCTATAGCCACCACTGTAGTTAAATTCATGCATACTCGGGGCCTGAGGCACCCTAAAATCTCTATCAAACGAGCTTGATGAGTGGTCCATGGAAGACATATGGTCTCTTAAGCTATCAACGGTTCGATCCGTTTGACACTCACCTATTTGAAAATCATTCGGTCTATATACACTCACTGGGTATCCTCGGTGTTCTGAAGCCGTTATTTCAAATGGTGAATGATTATTGGAATAGCCAGCAAAAGGAATGTTGCCAATAACATCATCTATCATGGCATTGTGTTTATTAACATTGGGGCTGTAATTGACCGATGGAGAATCAAATAATCCGGTTTCTGGCAATATATAGGCAGGGCGTTCAAGGTAATATTCAGAAAGGCGATCTTTGTGCTCAAAATCCGTTTGTCCAACCCAATCAGTCTGTATTGAATATTTATTAATGTTTTCAGATGGGTAATCCCAAAATGATAGTCGATTAGTTCCTCTATCAATTAATGGATTTCCCGTTTCATATGCTAATGCTAGAGCTTCATTAAGATCGATTCTTAGTGAAGGCGGTTCAAAAAAACCATACGTTTTTTTAAAAGTTAATGTCACGGTATCTACTGCATTGTCTATGTCTATCACTCTTCTCATCCAGCGATGGGTTTGCAATTGTTTATTTGCAGGCGCATCATATAAACTTTCAAACATAATATTCATAGTGCTTAAACTTAATTCGGCCTCCTTTTCCGTATCGCCTACAGCATCCAGCGCTTTTTGCCAGTATACCTCTCTATCTTTTTCATCAGGGATGACATTAAAGACAGGTTGTAAAGTCCACGCTTCCGCGGGTAATTTGTATTTTTTAAAAACACGCTCATGAAATGCCATTGCTTCTTTATAATTAATATCTCCTGTTATCTCTGTAACACCATTTTTAAGTCTACTCCTTTGCTCATATATATAAGCATAAGCCATATCAAAACGTATTTTTTCAAGTTTAGTCTCATTGCATATTTGACCATTTTCAATTATAACTTCTTCTAAGTAGTTCAATGCAAATTTACCTGAAAAAGAATCGCCTTTGACAACGCTATTTGCTAGTAATGCATATCGGTCACCTTTACTAGCCAAGTATTCATACATTAACTCAGGTCTTTTAGTTAATATTAAAATCTTTAAAGCTTTTGATGTATCAGTCCACGTTAATGCTATACTTCCTTGTCTATTGACTTCATTATTCATATGTAAACTCCTATTGATTTATACTGTCT
>NZ_JAERJY010000108.1:0-12453 GCF_018257375.1 Providencia sp. JGM181
CTTTTTAGGTAGTCTAATAATGAACAGTGTCTATTTCTCACCTAAAAAACAAGAAATTCAAAATGTTCTACTGTTGAACCCTCATCAACGATATGACTATTTTATCGGCAAGGTTGCGGATTGGGAGCAAGTATGGACACTGGGTAACCATGAGGGTTTAGTCACAGCTCAAGATGATAGTCAGTGTTTATTTTTACCGTTATGGGTCGCAAAAGAGTATGCCGAATTATGTTTAACCGATGAATGGGTCGAATGTTCCCCGCTTCCTATGACGTTGGAACATTTAATGACGGAAATATTACCTGACATGGCGAGCGCCAATATTAAAGCAGCAATCATGATGCTACCCAATGGCAAAGGTACCCCAATATTTGATGCTCAGAGCGTACTCGATGACTTACAAGAAGAGTGCCAGCAATATGAATAAAAGGCTGCACATTGGCAGCCTCATAAAAAACTCAAAAACAAATTTTACTGTTCGACACCCGTCGTCACAGTAAATTGACGGTTTTCTCCCGCTTCCAACCAAATCAGCGTTTGGTTATTTTTCGCGGCAATAAACCCTTCTGGGCGACAGGTCGCTGGTAACACAAATGCCCCCACTTTTTGATCGCCATTATATAAAATCCAGCGAGTCGCATAGTTCAGTTCATTGGCTTTAAAGCGGGTCACAAAGGTATTGCCCACAGGCGAGGTCATCTTAAATTCGGGATTGGCCGTATATTGGCTCAAATTATCCATAAAGAAGACAATCTCAGGATCACACATTTGTGGCTGATTCAGCTGATTAAGTGTCACTTCGCCTGACTTGAGCGCTTGGTTAAAATCGAGCCATTTTTGGGTTGGATGCACATGTCCCGGAATGGATTCACGCAGCTTAATCGCCTGTTCAGGAATATTTTGCGTTAAAGTGGCGTCGTCCACATAGGCATAGTTCATATGGCACATATATTGAAGCGGCATTGGTACAGATGCCAAGTTAGTGACGGACATATGAATATCAAACAGCGCGCTATCAGTATGCAGTTGCACAGACGGCGCCGCACGATAATGATGGCCAAAGCCCATCACATACTCATACTCGCCACACACTTTAAGACTGTTTTCCGTCAATTCAAGCCATGCGCTATCCATTGGTGCGCAAGGCATTTCCCCGTGTAATGGATGATTATCTTCTGGCGATGGGCAACCATTACTAATTAATCCAGAATGGAAGGCGAAGCAGCCATAGGTTTCAATCACAGTTGGAACAGGCTTAGGTTCTGAAAACATATTTTCCATTTTCAGATTTTGCCCACAAAACTCAGCATCCCAAATCATCTGCCCTAAAAATGGCAAAATGGTTAAATGTCCCTGCGAGTTTTCAACACGCAGCCCTTGCACACCAGATTGATAGACAAATGCGGAAACGGAAAACTGGCTATTTTTCAAAACTAAGGTCGGTTTTTCCGTAAATAAGCGTTTATGTAACGGGATAATTGTGTTCATTGTCATACTCACGGTTTGAGGTAAAGATGGGGTAGGCATGAAGCCTACCCTGAGTCACAGTCTATTATTTGGCTTCTTGTTTAGCTTTAAAGCGGCGCTCACCAACGAAGTAAATACCCACGTAGACAAAGCACAGCATAGAAACTAAGAAAGAGAGTTGCAGAGAGTGAGTGATATCCGCGACATAGCCTTGGATAGCAGGAACAACCGCAGCCCCGACAATCGCCATCACAATCACCGCACCTGCCATTTCAGTGTGCTCATTATCGACGGTTTCCAGCGTACCCGCATAGATAGTCGCCCAGCACGGTCCAAACAGGATGCTCACCAGTACTGCTGCATACACTGCGGTGAAGCTCGGCATAAAGGCCACATACACCAGGAACAGCACACCAATAATTGAATAGATAATCAGGACTTTATCCGCGTTAAAGCGAGTCATTAAGATGTTGGCAATAAATTTACCGATAAAGAAGCAGGCGAAGCTGTACACCATGAAGTTAGAGGCATCACGTTCGTTGATATCCCCCATTTCCAGCGCTAAACGGATGGTGAACGACCAAACGGCAACTTGCATGCCCACATATAAGAACTGGGCGATGATCCCTTTTCTAAAGCGGCTGTTTTTAGCTAAATATTTTAAGGTATCCAGTGCAGAAGGACGTTTATGTTCCGCCGTTTCTGCCACTTTACATTTCGGGAATTTCGTCAGTAAAAACAGGAGCATCACCACAACCAATACCATGATCATATAACGGTATGGCTCAAGGGTGTTTTCCAGCATCGCTAAACGGAACTCATGGATTTGAGTCGCATCCATGTTTGCCATTTGGTTTTGCAGGCTTTCCCCTTCGGAGAAGACCAAATATTTACCTAATAAGATCCCGCCAGCGGCACCGATTGGGTAGAAGGTTTGGCTGATGTTCAGACGCAGAGTCGCGTACTGTTTTGGACCAATCATCGAACTGTAGGTATTCGCTGCGGTTTCAAGGAAGCTTAAACCAATCGCGATAGCAAAAATCGCGGCTAAGAACATGGTATAAGTCGCCATATGAGACGCAGGGAAGAACATGGAACAACCCGCGATATACAAAATAAGCCCGATCATAATCGCGTATTTATAACTGGTTTTTTTGATAACCAGTGAGGCTGGAATGGCAATCAAGAAATAACCGCCATAGAACGCACTTTGCACTAATGCAGAGGCAAAGTTGCTGAGTTCGAAAACACTTTTAAACTGTGTGATTAAAATATCATTCAGTGCTGCTGCACATCCCCAGAGCGGGAATAAGCAGGAAAGTAGGATAAATTGGAATATAGGAGTCTTATTCAGGTACCCATCAGGTAACTGAGTTATATTTTTGATGTTCATATTAACCCTTAATAATTTTTATTATATTTTTAACCGGTTAAACGGGCTTTTTGCTCTAATGGCAACCTTCATTTCAACCGGTCATGCTCAACATCATTCAAATTCAGAGCAAATATTGTGGGTACAGGTAATGCTTCTGGTGCTTGAAAGATGATGCGTACTAATTATTCAACTGCACAAACTCACTGAACTGCTCGATGCTTGGGTAAGACGATTGCGTGCCTTTTCCCGTTACACTAAAGGCTGAAAACAGAACCGCTTTTTTCATCGCTTCTTCAATATTTCCGGTATGAACATAGTAATGAGAGAAGCAACCAATGAATGCATCCCCAGCCCCGCTGGTATCAATCGCGTTCACTTTGATAGCCGGAATGAACAGTTCGCTTTCACGAGTCATCCATAACGCACCTTTATCACCTAAAGTCACAATCAGGTTTTTCAGGCCTTTATCTAATAGGGATTGAGCCGCACGACGCACGTTATCCATGGTATCCACAGGCATATTGGTCAGAATTTCTAGCTCGGTTTCATTCGGTACAAAGAAATCACAACGGCATGCGTAATCTAAATCCAGTGCGCGTTGTGCTGGCGCTGGGTTAAGCAACACAGGAATGTTGTGCTTATTACCAAAGGCAATTGCGTGGTAAACCGTTTCCAGCTGCACTTCCAGCTGCAATACGATCAATTTACATTTTTTCAGATCTTCCGCAGCACGGTCGATATCTTCAGGGGATAAAAACTTATTCGCCCCTTTGACGATCAAGATGCTGTTCGATGAGTTTTGATTCACAAAAATCGGTGCAACGCCGCTCGATGTGCAAGGCACTTTTTCTACATAACGCGTATTGATGCCGTAAGACTCAAGATTACGAATCGTGTTATCCGCAAAAATGTCGTCACCGACCTTAGTTAGCATAATGACTTTGGAGTTTAATTTTGCTGCGGCAACAGCTTGGTTTGCCCCTTTACCGCCACAACCGATTTTGAAGGCTGGGGCTTCGAGGGTTTCCCCTTCTTTAGGCATTTGATCAATGTAAGTGATCAAATCGACCATGTTTGAACCGATAACTGCTATATCCATAATGTCCCTCGTGTTAAATAAATCACATAATGATATAATCCTAACATTATCATGTTGCAAAAATATCATTTGTGATTAGGATCTCGAATAACGAATGATCAAGTGTTATATCTGCCACATTTCCTCATTCTTTGTTACCTATTCCACATCTATTCTGAAAAACTTCATATAGGAAGGTTTAAAATGCAAGATTTAGCGAAATATATTGATCACACTTTATTGGCTGCCAACGCAACAGTTAACGATATCAAAACGTTATGTGCAGAAGCCGCAGAGCATCACTTCGCCTCTGTGTGTGTTAACACTGGCTATGTGCCATTGGCAAGCGAATGTTTAAAAGATAGCGATGTGATGGTGTGCTGTGTTGTTGGTTTCCCATTAGGCGCATGTTTAACAGAAGCCAAAGCCTTTGAAGCTGCTGAAGCTGTGCGCCGTGGTGCCGATGAAGTGGATATGGTTATCAACGTAGGTATGCTGAAAAGCGGTGATTTAGACTTTGTTCGTCAAGATATTGAAGCCGTTTTTGCGGCTTGTGGTAAGGCAACATTAAAGGTGATCCTCGAAACTTGCCTGTTAACTGATGAAGAAATCACACAGGTTTGTGAAATTTGCCGCACAATTAACGTTGGATTTGTGAAAACTTCAACAGGATTCAGTACAATGGGTGCCACTGAGCATCACGTCGCTTTAATGCGCAAAGTGGTTGGTAATGAAATTGGCGTCAAAGCATCCGGTGGCGTACGTACGCGTGAAACCGCAATTAAGATGATTGAAGCTGGTGCTAACCGCGTTGGTGCAAGTGCGAGTGTCGCTATTGTCACGGGAGAAAATACCACTCCAAGTGACTACTAAACAACGGGGCGCGGTTCGTCCGCGCCATCATAAAAAGGATTGCAGGGTGATAGAAACTAAACAAAAAGAACGCCTTCGCCGATTAAGTGAATGTATTAAACGTTCAGGACGCATTCATCTTAAAGAAGCCGCGAGAATACTCGAAGTCTCTGAAATGACCATTCGCCGAGATCTCAATGCGGATACCGAAGGCCCTATCCCAATGTCACTGCTTGGTGGCTATATTGTTTCTGTCACTCAACCTACCGCTTTAGCCCCTCACGAACCCCATGCCGATATTTTCACGCCAGATCAAACTGAAGACCTATATATTCCTAATTTAGCCGCCAGTATGGTCAGTGAAGATGATGTGATCTTTTTCGACAATGGCATCGAAATGGCGACCTTGATAGCCTTAATCCCAGAAGAAATTAGCTTTACCGGAATTTGTTATTCTCATAACGTTTTTCTCGCATTGAGCCAGAAAAAAAATGCCACGGCGCTACTATGTGGTGGGGAATACCGCCCAAAAAGTGATTCTTTTTACAGCCCAACGCTGCCTTCGTTACTAGATTCCATTAACCCCAAAAAAGCGTTTATGTCCGCCACTGGGGTTCACAGTGCTTATGGGGTGACTTGCTATAATCTCGATGATTTACCGATGAAAAAGAAAGGCATGGAAAAATCTATCCGTAAGATTTTATTAGCACCTTACAATCTGTTTGATGAAGTGGCGACCGCTAATATGGGCGAACTGTCCCAGTTTGATGTGATTGTGACAAACCGACAGCTTAGTGATGAATACGAAACATACTGCCGCAATGGGTTTGTGAAAGTGATTTATTAGTATGACGCATTTCATCAAAACAAATCGACACGTTTGAAATCGTGTCGATTTGTTTTCTCACTAAATTTTAACCGTCAAATAATCTTCCGCTATTTGCGTCTCAGGAAACTCAGCTTGGCACTCCGCCAGTAAACGCGGAATGTCATCCGACCCATAACGCCCACTGATATGCGTCGCAATAAACCGTTTTACTCCTGCTTGTTTGGCAAGCTGCGCCGCTTGTCGGGTAGAAGAGTGCCCATGTTCATTGGCTTTCGCCTCTAGCGCCACTTCTAGCGTAGTCTCATGCACCATCACATCGGCATTTTTTGCCAATAACAACGCATCTGGCGTTGGGATAGTATCCCCAAAAATCGCCACTACTTTACCTGCAACTGGCTCACCAAGGTAGTCAGCTCCATTCACGGTGCGACCATCTTCTAGCTCAATCACTTCGCCCTTTTTCAGCGCCTGCATCCAAGGCCCTCGAGGGATCCCATCTTGCTCCAGTTTTTGCACATTTAGCGCCCCCGGTTTTGGATGTTCTTCAATACGATAGCCATAACATTCTACGCGGTGATCCAACCGATACGCAGTGACAACCATCTCCCCATCATCAAATAACTTACCTGCCTCAATTTCTACAATTTCAAGAGGATAAGTCATATAGGAATCGCTCACTGATAAAACAGTTTCCACATACTGCTTCAGCCCTTTTGGCCCATATAGCGTCAGGGGATCCGTCGTTCCCCCCATAGAGCGGCTACACAGCAATCCCTGCAACCCAAAAATATGGTCACCGTGTAAATGGGTAATAAAAATCTTCTCGATTTTGGGTGTTTTAAAGGGGCTGTTTAAGATTCGGTGTTGAGTACCTTCGCCACAGTCAAAGAGCCAGTAGCTTTTACGGATACCGACTAAATTTAATATCATACTGGTGACATTGCGCTCTTTTGTTGGCACTCCTGCGCTAGTACCCAAGAAAGTCAGCTCCATCATAATTCCTTGTTTTATCGTTGTTATTATTTAAATCTGATTGATTTTATCCCAATCCAATCCAAATTTAGCTAAATACTTTCGCAGCCTATCTGCATCATTCGGTTGCTTTTTCTGTTGGCGAGACACCGCAAATAGAGTGCGCCCAGCTTCTGATAATGATGAAGATTTTCGGCACACATCCAGTACGGTGGCTAACTGCTGCTGTTCAAACAGGTCGATTTCCCCGACTTGCTTAGGTAGCTGTAGTTTAGATTTCGGCTGCCACTGCTGGCTTAAACGCTGAATTTCCTCCTCCACCACAGATTGCGTAATACGCCCACGTTCGGCGAAGGTTGCCATACGGGAAATTGAAGCGCCTAATTCACGGAAGTTGCCTCGCCATGCGGCTTTAGGGGAGCAAGAAAACTGAACATAGCGCTGACGTGCTTCTCTATCAAAACGGATTTGGCTCTGCTCTGCTTGGCAGAATTTTGCCAGTTCATAATCGATATTCGGCTCAATATCCTCACGGCGATCCGCCAGCCCTGGCAACACAAATGTCCACATATTAATACGGGCGAATAAATCTTCGCGGAATTTCCCCTCTTCCACCCACTCGGCAAGGTTGCGATGGGTGCCAGCTATCAACTGAAAATCACTTTGAATTTCACTGTCCGAACCAAATGGGAAAAAGCTTTTTTCTTCAATGGCTTTTAATAGCATTGCCTGCTCATCAAGCCCTAACTCGGCAATTTCATCCAAAAATAAAATCCCGCCGTCGGCCTCTTTCAGTAACCCTTGGCGTGGGTTAAGCGCGCCCGTAAATGCGCCCTTCACATGCCCAAATAACGTGGACATCGCATTATCGCCGCGCAAGGTGGCACAGTTAATCTCCACAAAGCGACCTTTGACTTGATGGCGCCCTTGGCGTAACTGGTAAATTCGCCGAGCCAGAAATGATTTTCCTGCCCCCGTTGGGCCATTGAGCAAAATCGGCGCTTTAGAGCGTAGTGCCACACGCTCGATTTGCTCAATCATGGTATTAAATGCCTGATTACGGGTGGCGATCCCCGCTTTTAAGAATGCCAACTGAGTTTGCTGCTGGCTATCAAAGCGGCTGGTGATTTGCGCATAACGGCTTAAATCAAGATCAATTTCCGCATACATACCCACAGGATCGATTTCCCGTTCCCCGCGAGTCGGTGAAGTTTGGATCAATTTTGCGGGCAAATAGTGTGCTTCCGTCAGTAAGAACCAACAGATTTGTACCACGTGGGTGCCTGTCGTGATATGCACCAAATACTCTTCGTTTTCTGTATCGAAAGGGTAGTTCGCAGAAAAATCCAGCAGTGAAGTGTAGACCTCTTCAAAGTCCCACGGGTCCGCAATATCCACTTCACGTAGCACCACCTCCGTTGTCGGCGATGCTTGCTCAATATCCTCTTTCACGCGGCACGCGAGCGAGTAGTCGTTCACCTGATGAATTAGCTCAAAACGGTGAATATCTAAATCTGCTTGCTGGCACAGTCCCACAGTAGGACGCCATTTTTTCCAGCGATTGGCTTTTTTACCGCGTCTATCAAGCACAGTACCCAATACGCCAATAACCACTTTTCTTTTTTGGTTCATATTTATAAATATTTATAAGTTACGATATAAAAATATATAAATAAGCATAAGTCATTCTGATAAACAATGGCACCGGAAAAATCAAAAAAATAATTAAATGTTAATTATCAATTAATTAAAAATATTTAATGGTATTTTTAGAAAGTTGGCACGCATCTGGCAATAGTCTGACTGTCCACTACCGGAATTTGTCAGAACTTCAGTTCTACCGGTGCAGACATGGTGGTTAGCCCCACTTCATGGTCTGTATTCCGCCGTTGGTAAGACCTATCTGGTAATAGCATGCGCTATCGGGTTCGAGTCCCGACATTCAAAACCAAATGAATAAAACGTGGTTGCCGTTTCGCCACACAGTGTTATCCGAGTCATCGCACCGGGCATTGAGCAAAACAGTAGACAGCCGTATGGCGCTCGATTGTTTCCCTCCTCGCTTCGTCGATGATTTCGATAACACCTCAATAAATAAAAAGGAAAATAACAATGACAAAAATTAACGTGGCACAGGGATACATTGCACTGACTTCAAACAAAGGCGACTTCAAGCAACTGTTCGTGGCTGGCGAACATCGCCTCTATGATTTATTTAATAAACTGACAGTGACTCAATTTGAACTGAATAATGATCCGATCGAAGAGAAACTCTCTGAACATTTACGCCAGTTTCACCCTGATTGGGTTGAAGAATACTGCGTAGATATCACTCTTGCAGATGATGAAATGGGCTTTGTGTATTTGCATAACAGCCTGACGGAAATTTTAGCGCCCGCAACGCGCCGACTGTACTGGAAAACGGGCAATACGTTGCGAATCGAAACCCAATCGACGGACGATGTGGTTATCAACCCAACACTACTGACGCGTTTGGCGGGTAAAAAACGCATCAAAGGTACCGATCTGGCGTTAATCAGCCAAGTTCCTGCATGGCATGTAGGTATCTTCAAATTAGATGGTGAAATTCAATCCATTTTACAACCCGGCACTTACGGCTACTGGAAGATTTGCCGTAAACCTGAAGTGGACGTGATTGATACACGGTTACAGGCATTGGAAGTCAGCGGTCAGGAGATTTTGACCAAAGATAAAGTCACTTTGCGTGTTAACTTATCGGCAAACTGGCGCTATGCCGACATTTTGTTGGTGTTATCCAAATTAAGCCAACCTGTGGATTATTTATATCGCGAGCTGCAATTTGCCCTGCGTGAAATTATCGGCACACGCACCTTAGATGAACTTTTGGAAAACAAGCAGTTAATCGACCAGCTGATGATGGAGCATGTGGTACAAACCGCCCTCACCTTCGGTTTAGAAATCGATAGCATTGGCGTGAAAGATATTATTTTACCGGGAGACATGCGCACCATCTTGTCTCAGGTAGTAGAAGCCGAAAAATCAGCGCAAGCCAACGTGATCCGTCGCCGCGAAGAAACCGCCGCCACCCGTTCACTGTTGAATACCGCCAAAGTGATGGAAAACAACCCTATTGCCTTGCGTTTGAAAGAGCTCGAAACCTTAGAAAATATTGCACATCGAATCGACCAAATTTCCGTTTATGGTGGATTGGATCAAGTATTAAACGGATTGGTAAAAATTAAGGAATAACAATGAATAACAATAACTTTAACCAAATTATGCAGCCAAATAGTGCGCCAGTAAAAATGTGGACTCACGGAGTCCCTGTTGACCCTGCGGCAGTGACCCAATTGCAAAACACCGCAAAAATGCCGTTTATCTTTAAACACCTCGCAGTGATGCCGGATGTGCATGTGGGTAAAGGTTCCACTATCGGGAGCGTGATCCCAACCAAAGGGGCGATTATCCCTGCGGCGGTTGGAGTGGATATTGGGTGTGGAATGATTGCGGTGCGTACATCGCTAACCGCATCGGATTTGCCAGATAGCCTGCAAAATATTCGTTTTGCCATTGAAGCGGCAGTACCTCATGGACGAACCACTCATCGACACGGTCGAGATAAAGGTGCTTGGTATCGAGCCCCTGATATTGTGGATACCCACTGGGCGCAACTGGATGAAGAGTTCAAACGTATCTGCGATAAATACCCAAAACTGCGTGGAACGAATCACTATAAACACTTAGGAACGTTGGGAACGGGAAACCACTTTATTGAGCTGTGTTTGGATGAGCAAGACCGTGTTTGGGTGATGCTACACAGCGGATCTCGCGGTGTGGGAAATGCGATTGGTAACTTGTTTATTACCTTGGCGCAAAAAGATATGCAGCAGCATATCGCCAACTTACCCGATCGCGATTTGGCGTACTTCCAAGAAGGAAGTCAATACTTCAACGACTATATGGAAGCCGTAGGTTGGGCGCAGGATTTTGCCCGTCATAACCGTGAAGTGATGATGCACCGCGTACTGGAAGCGCTGTCAAAAGAAATCACCAAACCGTTTATAACCCAGCAAGAAGCCGTAAACTGCCACCATAACTATGTGCAAAAAGAGCAACATTTTGGTGAAGAAATTTTGGTGACTCGAAAAGGGGCTGTATCTGCCCAAAAAGGGCAAATGGGGATCATTCCAGGCTCAATGGGAGCTAAAAGCTTTATTGTTCGCGGTCTAGGAAACGAAGAGAGTTTTTGCTCATGTAGCCACGGCGCAGGGCGCGTAATGAGCCGAACAGAAGCTAAAAAACGTTTTTCCGTGAGCGACCAAAAGATAGCGACCGCCCATGTTGAGTGCCGAAAAGATAGCGATGTGATTGATGAAATTCCAATGGCGTATAAAGACATTGATGCAGTGATGGCAGCCCAATCATCGCTGGTAGAAATTGTACATACGCTACGCCAAGTAGTGTGTGTGAAGGGATAATACCCCCTGTTAGGAGCAAAAAGATGAAAAGTAGCAGCATGGAAAAAATGAGTGATGGTGTATCCATGCTTATGCAAGAAAGGATACGTGAAACATTAAGCGAGATAGAACGCACTCACCAAGTCAAAATATTATTTGCCTGTGAATCCGGTAGTCGTGGTTGGGGATTTGCCTCACAAGACAGTGATTATGATGTACGCTTTATCTATGTGCATTCCCTCGATTGGTATCTGACACTCGATAGAAAGCGTGATGTGATAGAAAAGCCGATTGACGACGAGCTAGATGTGTCTGGTTGGGAATTATCAAAAGCCTTAAAACTGATGCGTAATTCTAACCCCGCATTAATTGAATGGTTACAGTCGCCGATTGTTTATCATAAAGATGAGGACTTTTTTGCTCAGTTAGAATCATTGGCTAAACAATTCTACTCACCGTTAAAAGCGCGTTACCACTATCTTTCTATCAGTAAAAGGAACTTACACACTGATTTTAAGGGCGAAGAAGTGAGATTAAAAAAATACTTTTATATCTTACGGTCAGTATTAGCTTTGCGATGGATAGAGAACCATAAAAATATGCCACCGATGGCTTTTCGTGATTTAGTCGCGGCATGTGTCAGACAAAAGGATGTATTAACGGAAATTAATACGCTGCTAGAGATAAAAGGTCGAGGCAAAGAAAGCCTATATGGCGCGCGCAGACCCGCTATTGACGCCTTAATCCAAGAAACCATAGACCGCATGGAAAGCTACCAATTTCCAGAGCCGTCTTGTAGAGATAGTCGCCTGTTAGATGCGTTCTTACAGAAAACCATCTTAGAATTTAGTGCTAAATAGCGTTTCTCGTTATCAAACAAAGGGCATCGATTTCGATGCCCTTTTCACTATTTCACGCTATTTATCGCCAATTCTCACTTTTTACCACAGAGAATTTCCCTGCCCCCAGTAACGCAATCGCCAGCGCACTCACAAAGAAATAAACGATGCTCTCAATCGCCCATGCCCCTGTTTTATCCAGTAAGAACGTTTTATCTAACCCCACCATTAACCATGCAACAATCATCGTGAACGCCACTAACAATGCAGATGGTCGAGTCAAAATACCCAACACAATGAAAATAGGAGCAACCACTTCACCCAAAATTGTGCCGTAAGCAATAAATTCAGGTAAACCATAAGAGGCTAACAACCCTTTGATGCCACTCGCACCTGTTAGCAACTTGCTCATTCCGTGAAATAGCATTAACCCACCCACAGCTAAGCGCAACAGCAATTTTCCTGCGTCTTCATGTGACAAACAACGATTGAAAAGTCCGACCATTTTGCACCCCATCTCTCTACGTTATGTTACTTATCATTATGGTTCAAAAATCAGAAATGAGAATTGTTTTAATTTTCATTTTGTTCATCTATATCAA
>NZ_JAERJY010000109.1:0-12434 GCF_018257375.1 Providencia sp. JGM181
TCAATGAATGATGTCATTAAGCACATAATTAAAATAATCAGCACATATTGAAAAGCAATGTTGGCTAAATAGTTTCATAACCAGTTAAGAGATATATAGAAAGAACATTAGTGTAATAATTTGTTTCAACATCTTTAATATCAAAACAGATGTGACTATCTTTAGGAGTTAATTATGAGTAAAGCTAAAGAACTACAAATTCGCCCACTTAAAACGCCAACAGATTTATCTCCAAAAGCAACAAAAGATATCAGTGGAGCAATGAATGCAATCTTGGCTGATATTTTTGCTATTTATTTAAAAACTAAAAACTTCCATTGGCACATGAGTGGCCCACATTTCCGCGATTATCATTTATTACTTGATGAACAAAGTGAGCAACTATACTCCATGACAGACCCTATAGCTGAAAGAGTTCGTAAAATAGGTGGTGTGACTATACGTTCTATAGGGCAAATATCAAAAATGCAAAGGATTAGCGATAACAATGCGGAATACGTAGAACCTTTAGATATGCTTGCTGAGCTTTGTGAAGATAATAAAATGTTGGCTTCAGAATTTCGAAAAGCACATGAAGTATGTGCAGAGCATGGAGATTATTCCACTACAAGCCTAATAGAAAACTGGATTGATGAAACAGAACGCCGTGTCTGGTTTTTATTCGAGGCTTGTCGTGAAGCTAAAACGTCCGGTCATTAATGTAAAATTTATGTAGTTAAGCGAGTTTAATATTAGAGGGCTTCTAAATCAGAAGCCCTCTTTGTGATTAAGAATATGGTTAGAAGTGTCAGCAAATAAAATTGGTCGTATTGCAAACAAGAACGGATTGAAAACTGACGAATTCGGTAAGTTCTTTTTGGACAAGTCAGCTCACTCATCAAAGCAGGTTGAAGCGTTCCGTTATAATGAGAACGGTATTAGCGCGTTACGCCATATTATTCACGGGAAGGAAGTTGCCTAACCTACACATAACCCAAGGATGGGCTTGCATTCTAGATCACATAATTATTTTTAACTAAAGAGTTCGATTATGTGTAGTAAAGCTATTCAGGTATATTCAGGGGGCTAATTTATTAATGAGGTTAATGATGGTTAAGTATATTTGCGCCCTGTTTATTTTATTTTCTGGATATACCCTGTCTGCTAATAACGAGAATGACATGGGGTTATATCGAGATAATAACTATAATATTTTGGCTTTGGCGGGAAAGTATAACTGTGGAGTTTATTCCATACCTGATGATCTTAGTGATAGCAATAGATATAACGGAGTGCAAATCGGGACTGTTAAGTTGGAAGTAACTCCGCATGCAGATTATAACAATGCAATGATAAATATAACCTTTGATACAGGGGTAGTTATAACATCACCAAAGCTTGAGTTGCTTTCAACTGATGCTAAAGCTACTGTGTATTTTAGTGAAAATTCAGGGGTTACATTTGCTTATATGATATACGACAGAATGGGTGTTAAAGTTATTTTGCACAATAGCAACAAAGGTCAAGAAATTAGTGTCGGTCTAGCTGATTGCAAGTACGAAAACAGTTGACTCCTCTATAGATAATAGCTTTATTTAAAAAAAACCATGAATAGATGAGAGTGACATCAAAAATTTGAAGGAATGGAACCCAATGAATACCAGAGATCTCTAGAGTCTCTAGAAGTTACACAAGAAGAGATTGCTAATATTCGTAATTTTTAATGTACATGTGCTCAATTATAAATAGTGTTAATAACCCACTCCGGTGGGTTTTTTATTGCCTGAACTCTGCATTGAGGGTACATTTCAATCATTTGATTTAACGAGTGGTAATTTGGCGTGCATGCTAAAATTTTGCGAGTTCTGTGTATTTTGCTGTTGATATTATTAGCTTTTGTTGTAGGGATCTCAGTTGGCATAAGTAAAAAACCGACAATTATTGACGGAGCTAAGCAAATTGTGATTGATTTTATGCACCAGCCACAAGCTGCTGATATGAGAAATGTTAATTTTTACCCTGCAGGTGTAAGTATGAGTCGCAAGGTTGTTGGTGACGTTTGCGGAGAAGTATTTACATTTAAAGATGAATTACCTTATAAGTATAAGAGATTTATTGTTGTAGTCTCCTCTAGCAATGATGGTGAGCGCATGTTTTCAAACCCATTATTTGATTTTGAAGGTGAATCTATATCTGAAGAAGATTTCCAGAAGATATGGTATGAGAAATGTAAATAATTGATGAAATCTGCTCCGGCAGGTTTTTTATTGGTTGAAGTTTGTGTAATTGAACTGGCATCCTTAACCGATACCAGTTCATTATGTTAGATTTAATTACTTATAATTGAAATCATTAGGGTGATTATCGAGGCTGCCCGTAAGTGCTGCAAATAAAACCGTTTTCCCATCGATTGATAAATCATCGGTGATATTAAACCAGAGTAAATCCTCAGTATTGTTCTTTTCATTATTTGAAGAGAATACACCTGCCATAACATTCTTTTCTTTAGAGTACATAATCGCAATTCGCTCTGCTGGGCAATTGTGAGGTTTGCACGCTGTTGCTACTTGGTATTCGTTACCGTTTAAAGTCACAGTATTTGATGGGGATTCAGTACCACCAGTTAAGACCCATGATGGGAGGTCGTTATTTTTTACAACTTGAAGGAATGCTGTTTTAGTATTTGCATCACTAGCTAACTTACTGATAGTTAACTCGTTGCCAGCATGAGCATTGGCTGCGATGAAAAGGGTTGCGATGAGTGTCAATTTTCTAAGCATGTTAATAATCCTTTGTGTGTTTAAAGGTTATCTGGTTAGTGACGAATGTTGGAAAACGAAATTCTAGAATAATATGGCAGTAATTTAAATAAAAGTTACATAGAAGCTAATCTAACCACCGATGGGTGGTTTTTTTATATCTGGAGAAAGGTAAATGGCAGATATAGCAACCATCTCGCTTAAAGCTGATACGTCTGATTTAGAGCGTGGGACTCAAAAATTAAAGGAGTTTGGCAGCACAGCAGAAAAGGTAAATGGCTCAGCCCAAGACCTGAATGAACAATTTAAACGCGGTGTAGATAATCAGAAAAAAGCAACTCAAGCAGCTGAAAAACAGCGCAAAGAGCTTCATGAGTTACTTAATCAGCTTAACCCTACAAATAAAGCTTTTGAACGCTTAGATGACTGGCAGACAAAGCTAGTAGCAGCAAGCAAAAAAGGGTTACTTCCCAAAGATCAATTCAAAGATTATACCAGCATATTAGACCAAACTAGAGACAAGCTGCAAAGAATGCATATGTCTCTGACTGCGGAAGGGCAAGCATTATTAGCTCAGGAAGCTGCAACGAATAAAGCAAAGCAAGCCGCAGATGAATTCTTACAATCTCTTAAAAATCAAACGGATTTTATAGGAAAAACCAAAACTGAAATTTTAGAATTGAAAGCAGCGCAAATGGGAATTTCTCAGCAGGCTGCGCCAATGATTAGCAAGTTAAAAGAGCAAGAAAAAGCATTTTTAAACGGCTCAATCACGATTGGTCAATACAAGCAAGCAATGCGGCAATTACCCGCTCAAATGACGGATATTGTCACATCATTAGCATCAGGAATGCCTGTATGGATGGTGATGATACAGCAAGGTGGTCAGATAAAAGATTCCTTCGGTGGTCTAGGGAACTCATTGAAGGCGTTAGCATCACTAATTACCCCAGCAAGAGTTGCTATGTTTGGATTTGTTGGTGCCGCTTCTGCTGTCGCTTTTGCTGCATATCAAGGTTCTAAAGAGTTTAGTGAGTATAACAAACAACTTATTCTTACTGGAGGGTATGCAGGAAAAACTGCGGCACAATTAGATGCTCTTGCTAGGAAAATCACAGGAAATGGTATTACTCAGCATGGTATGGCTGATGCTATATCAAAAGTCGTTGGCTCGGGAGAGTTTTCTGGTGATGTTGTTGAGATGGTTTCTAAAACAGCTGCGGCAATGGAAAAAGCTGTTGGTCAGTCAGTTGATAAAACAATTAAGCAATTTCAGCGTTTACAAGAGGAGCCGGTTAAAGCTGTTACTGAACTAGATAAATCCCTTCACTTTTTAACAGCTACTCAGTTAGAACAAATAATGACACTGCAAGAGCAGGGGAAGGAGCATGAGGCTGCAAAGATAGCGATGGAGTCCTATGCCAATGCAATGCAGGAGCGTAGTCAGCAAATTGAAAACAACTTAGGTTTTTTAGAGTCAGCTTGGAAAGGCGTTAAGGATATGGCAAGCGATGCATGGGATGCAATGCTTAATATAGGGCGAGAAAGAACGCTAGACCAAAAGATTAAAGAATATGAAGAGAAACTGCTTGAGTTTCAGTTAAATCCTGCAGCTAAAGGACTACATCATTATAAAACAGGCCAGACACCTGAAGATTTAAGGCGAGAACTGGATTTACTAAACGAAGAAAAATATCAGAGGGATATTGAGAATGCGAGAAATGAGGCGGCAAGAAAACAGGAAGAAGCTAAAAAGTCTCAGCTTTTAGCTGATGAAGCATTAAGGCGAGAATATGAGACAGCGGAGGAGAAACACCAACGAAAATTAAGTGAAATAAAAAATAAAGAGCATGCATCTCAGGCTATCAAGGATGAAGCAATTCGTCGTGAAAAAGAACGGTATGAGAAAGAAAAACTGAGAGGGCAAAAGAAACCTACAGCATATCGACCTGACTATGGAACTCGTGCGGATGAGTCAGCCAATGAAGCTCTCGTTTCTCTACAGGCTCAACTTAAAGTATTAAAAGAACATAAAACTGTTGCTGATGTGATTAGCTCAGAGCGTAAAAAGCTTTGGGATATGGAAGCCAAAATAGCTGTATTAGAAGAAGCAAAAGCGACACGTAAGCTTACCAATGATGAACAATCGTTATTGGCTAAAAAAGAATATGTATTAGCTTCTCAACGCGCATTAGCAGTAGTTGGCGATGAAGTAGAGCGTCAAAAACAACATAATAGAGAGCTAGATAGGCAACTAAAACGAGTTGAAGAAATAAAAGCTAAGAGTCGAGCGCTGGATATGGGCATCGGTAAATCTGACCGTATGTACCAACGTGACATCGCACTTGAGCAAGCTAAATCACCAGCAGAGAAGCAGGCATTAGAGGATTATTACAGTAAAGAAGATTCGTTACGTACCAATTGGGAGGCGGGAGTTAAAAGGGGATTTGCAGAATTTCAAGACCAAGCTTCCAATGTTTATGGTAACGTATCTCAAATTAGCCAATCAGTATTTCAAGGTATGAGTAATAGCGTTGCCGATTTTGTTTTAAAAAGCAGAGCTAGCTTTAGTGACTTTACTCGCTCATTTTTAGAAATGACGACTAAAATGCTTATGCAAATGGCGATGCTGAATGCTATGAAAGCAGCTTTTGGTGGAACAGCCATAGGTGGCTTTCTTGGTTTTTCTGGCGGCGGATACACTGGGGATGGTGGCAAATATGAGCCTGCTGGGGTTGTTCACAAGGGTGAGTTTGTATTTGACAAAGAGAGTACGGCTAAATTAGGTAAAGCTAATCTATATCGGTTAATGGATGCAGGAAAGAGAGGTTATGCATCTGGTGGATATGTAGGTGGTTCTCAGCCAATGTCAGTGAGTCAGCCTCGAGTGCAAGTCTACGGCACTCATCCTGCTGGTGGGATTAACGTTAATCTTAATTTTGGTGGCATCAGCGTTGTAAGTGGTGCTCAACAGCAAGGTTCTATGCAGAATGTTGATATCCGAGCTGCGGAGCAATCCTTAAATAATAAGCTTAAGCGCTTCATGGCAATAGAGGGGCGTGAAGGTGGTGATTTGTACAAAATAATCAAAGCTGTTTCTGTTGGAAGATAAGAACAGTATTAAAAAATTAATGAGAGGTAGTAATGGAATTAAAACTTGGAACTGTAATCATTAACCCAGAAGATGAGCAAATCAGCATTCCTGTCGATGTTTATAAAGGTGATGAGTATAGTGTTGATTTTGTATTGGCAAATATAGTCTACCAAACAAACTTGAACTCTAGTAAACCGCTAGCCGAATACTTTGACGAAGCTAAAGATCACGCACGGAAAACTATCAAATTATTAAATCAGTAAAGATTATCTAGATTGATCCTCACATAGCCACCTTCGGGTGGCTTTTTTATTTAGGGGTAATAATGATTGAAGAGTTTAAGTGGCGAACTCAAATCCAAGACTCGCCAACTGGCGAATTTAAGCATCGAATAAAAGAGGTTGAGTTTGGTGATGGCTATAAGCAAGTCGCCGGCGATGGCATTAACACGGAATCTCAATCATGGTCATTTGTTTATACAGGTCATAAATCTGAGGTAATGCCTATTTTTTCCTTTATCCGGTCGCACACAGCAAAATCATTTATCTGGGTTCCACCATTTGGTGATAAAGGTCTGTATCGGGTGAAGGCTGATTCCATCACATTAAAGCCAATTGGCGGTAGCTTTATCACTATAACTGCAACCTTTGAACAGGCGTTTAGTGTATGAATATAACATCTGACATTCAAAAATTAGAGCCGGGGAGTAAGGTTCAATTAATTGAAGTGGACGGTAGTGAGTTTGATGGACCAACTCTTCGATTCCATGCCTACAATTTGCCGCATACATCCGAAGAAATTGATGCTGCAGAGGGGGGCATAAAACCAAAATCTATTTGGTGGCAAGGAAATGAATATGGTGCATGGGCTTATGAAATCGAGGGCATGGCAAAAAATAGTGATGGTAGTCCAGCCAGACCCTTATTAAGAGTGGCTAATATTGATGGTTTGATATCCTCGTTGTGCTTGCAATTCGATGATATGGCACTGGCGAAAGTGACTATTTATGAAACCTTCGCTCACTATCTAGATGCTAAGAATTTTCCAGAGGGAAATCCTACCGCTAACCCTGAAGAATTTTTCAAACAGGTTTATTTCATCGACAGAAAAATGAGCGAAGTCGCGGGAGAAGCAGTTGAATTTGAGTTGTCGAGTCCGTTCGACTTGCAAGGGGTTATGATCCCCGGTCGCCAAATCCACAACCTCTGTTTCTGGTGTATGAAAGGCGATTATCGAAGCGGGCGAGGTTGCAATTATACGGGCAATAAATATTTCGATGAGCGTGGTGAACCGGTTGATGATCCGGCACTAGATAAGTGCGGTGGACTCATTAGCGATTGTAAAAAACGATTTGGCGAAAATGAACCTTTGGATTTTGGAGGATTCCCTGCCGCGGGGTTAGTACGATGATCACGAAGAAATTAACAGAGGTAATATTTCAGCATGTCAAAGCGGAATACCCTAAAGAAGCGTGTGGCGTGATTTGCCAAAAAAGTCGAGTCAAAAAATATTTTCCCTGCCGAAATCTTTCCGATAATCCAACTGATCATTTCGAACTTTCACCAGAAGACTATGCCGCAGCCGAAGATTGGGGCAATCCAATAGCGATTGTTCATAGCCATTGCGGGGATGGAGTGACGTCTCAACCGAGCGAAATAGACAAATTGCAATGTGATGCTTCGGGACTACCGTGGGTGATAGCTTCCTATCCGGAAGGTGATATCCGCATAATCCAGCCTAGAATTGAGCGTGAGTTAGAAGGTCGTCCGTTTGTGCTTGGTCACGCAGATTGTTGGTCGCTCATTATGGATTATTACCGACAGATGCACGGGATTGAGCTGCATAATTACAGCGTTGAGAGACACTGGTGGGAAGAGGGTGAAAACTTGTATATGGATAACTGGCAGCAAGAAGGGTTTGTTGAGTTTTCTGGTGACATAAAAGACGGTGATATGGTCATTATGCAAGTGCAAGCAAATGTCCCTAATCATGCCGGTGTGATAGTGAATGGCATGCTTCTACATCATCTTTACGGGCAGCTAAGTCGCATTGTTCCTTACAGCGACTATTGGCGCGATAGAACGGTCAAGATAGTACGACGTAAGGAGCTGGCATGAGTTTAAAAACAATACGGCTCTATGGTGTTTTGGGTACCCAATTTGGTCGAGAACATCGGCTTGCTATCGATTCTCCGCGTGAAGCGATTAAAGCGTTATCGGTACTCTATGATGGATTCGAGCAATTCCTTGCCAATGCGCATCTGAGAGGGCTGGAATTTGCTGTTTTCAAAGGTCAGCGCAATATTACTGAAGATGAATTGCATCTTGATACCAGTGAAGAAATTCGCATTGCTCCGGTAATTAAAGGGAGTAAGCGGGGTGGTTTCTTCCAAACTATTTTAGGGGTTGCACTAATTGGTGCTGCCGCATTTTTATCGGGAGGTCTCTCTGTCGCATTTACCGCTGCAGGGACATGGGGAGGGGCATTGGCGTTGAGTGGTGCTGCTATGGCAATCGGTGGTTTGGTGCAAATGCTCTCACCTCAGCCTCAAGGCTTATTCATGCGACAAGATGCGGATAATAAGCCATCCTATGCATTTGGTGGTGCTGTAAATACCACGGCGCAGGGCAATCCTGTGCCGCTGTTATATGGACTAGACCGCCGTGAAGTCGGAGGTGCGATTATCTCCGCGGGTATCTATACCGAAGACCAAAAATAACAAAATTAATCTTTATCATATACGGAAACGGCTTGAGTGCCGTTTTTTTATGGGTGAAATATGGAAACGATATACGGCGCTAAAGGTGGCGGCGGGGGCGGTCATACGCCCGTAGAAGCCAAAGATAATTTGCTTTCAGAATCGACTGCAAAAATTCTGTTAGCCATTTCTGAGGGGGAAATTGCGGGGGGCTTGGATGATACGCGTATTTTTTTAGATGAGACGCCAATTGGTAATGCGGATGGAACGAAAAACTTCGAAGGGGTAACATGGGAGTTTCGCCCCGGTAGCGAGCAACAAGAGTATATCAAAGGGATACCGTCGGTTGATAATGACATCGCCGTGGGGGTAGAGCTGCGAGACGATCAGCCGTATATCCGAATGATTAATAATACGCAGTTATCCGCTATTCGCCTTCGCTTTTCAGTGCCTCAGTTAATGCGTCAACACGATAATGGTGATACAACGGGATATCGCATTGTCTATACGATTGATTTATCTACAGATGGTGCTGGGTATCAAGAACTCGTTAAGTCTGCATTTGATGGTAAAACGACCAGTGAATATCAGCGCACCCATCGTATCGATTTACCCTCAGCCACGACAGGTTGGCAATTGCGCGTTCGGCGACTCACCAAAAATCAGAATACCGCTCGTATTGCCGATAAAGTCTCGATTGCTGCGGTCACCGAGGTGATTGACGCCAAGTTACGTTACCCCAATACGGCGCTTCTCTTTGTGACATTTAATGCCCGTCAATTTAACAACCGTATCCCTAAAATTAGTGTTCGCCCGAAAGGGGGATTGTTAGTTAAAGTGCCGACAAATTATGATCCTGTGAATCGAACGTACGCGGGTGTTTGGGATGGAACGTTTAAGCTGGCGGCAACCAATAACCCCGCCTGGGTGTTTTATGATTTAGTCCTGAACAATCGTTATGGCAGTGGTGACAGAATCAAAGCCCATCAGATTGAAAAGTGGGATTTGTACAAAATCGCACAGTATTGTGATGAATGGGTGCCTGATGGACGAGGAGGAGAGGGAAAAGAGCCTCGTTTTTTATGTGATGTGTATATTCAATCACAAGAGGCAGCGTATACCGTATTACGGGATATTGCGGCTATTTTTCGAGGAATGACCTTCTGGGCGGACAATAAAGTCAATGCGGTTGCCGATATGCCAGCCAGTATTTTTCGTACATTTACCAATGCCAATATCGTTGGGGGAAAACCGTCTTACTCGGGGGGCAGTATCCAAAATCGCTACACCCAAGCCTTGGTTTCATTTACGGATACGGATAACCACAGCAAAGATGATATCGAGGCGGTCGCAGATTTAAAACTTCAGCATCGTTATGGCGTGCGTAAAGTAGAACTCTCTGCAATTGGGTGTACCCGTCGAAGTGAAGCGAATCGACGTGGTCGCTGGGCATTACTGACTAACGCAAATGACCGCATGATCACATTTGCCACGGGGTTAGAAGGGGCAATTCCCTCACCGGGTCATATTATCGCGGTAGCTGATTCAAATTTAGCTGGGCGTGATAACGGTGGGCGTATCTCTTCCGCGAAAGGAAGGAGTATTACTCTTGATAGAGAGACATCAATTAAAGCGGGTGATCGCCTGATCATCAACTTACCAGACGGAAAATCAGAAGGGAGAACCGTTACTTCAGTAAATAAAAAAGTGGTTACAGTTTCTGTTGAATATTCCCAAATACCACAGAAAGAGACCGTGTGGGTGGTGGATTCTGATGACTTAGCGGTCCAGCTATATCGAGTGATTAATATCAGCGATAACGGCGATAACACTTACACCATTAGCGGTGCTATCCATAATCCTGACCATTATGACCATATCGATTCAGGTGCTCGCATTGACGAACGTCCCGTAACGGTTATTCCGCCTCGCGTTCAGCCTGCACCGAAAAAGGTCGAAATTACGTCTTACTCAAGAGTTGACCAAGGCATGGCGTTGACTACGCTCAGTGTCAGTTGGGACGTGGCTGAAAATGCTATTGCTTATGAAGCGCAATGGCGTCGTGATAACGGGAACTGGGTCAATGCACCAAGGACATCATCACTGGGGTTTGATATTGAGGGCGTTTATTCTGGTCGATATCAAGTGCGAGTTCGAGCGGTTAATGCGTCTGAAATTTCTAGTGCTTGGACAAATGCTCCCGAAACTAGCCTGACAGGAAAAGTGGGTAATCCACCGAATCCTGTCAATTTTAAAGCCTCGCCAAGGGTGTTTGGCATTAAGTTGGA
This sequence comes from Providencia sp. JGM181, assembly GCF_018257375.1. Lineage (NCBI taxonomy): Bacteria > Pseudomonadati > Pseudomonadota > Gammaproteobacteria > Enterobacterales > Morganellaceae > Providencia > Providencia sp. JGM181. The sequence continues at coordinate 10,819 of NZ_JAERJY010000109.1, forward strand.
TTGGGGGTTTGATGAAAATACCAGTGACACATTGAAAACGGAAATTCAGTACAGTAAGACCCCTAATGGTGAAGATTTGATGCTGTTATCTGATGTCCCTTATCCGTCAAGAAACTATGAGATGGCAGGTTTAGCCGCTGGCGCCGTATTTTACTTCAGAGCAAGACTTGTTGATAAATCGGGTAATGAATCCGAGTGGACTCAATGGGTACGAGGAGAGTCAGAGTTTGATGTGAATACCATCTTGCCGGATTTGAACGAGCATTTTATGTCGACAGACGCTGGGAAACAGCTCTCTCAAGAATTTGATTGGTTAAATGAGTCGGTATTAGTCAATAGTGCAGCAATTAAAGAAGTTAAGAGAGAGGTTACGGTAAACTATGAGCAGTCACAATCTCAACATAAAACGTTAGAGCGTGCGTTTGCGGATGAACGAAAATCGTGGGCAGAAAAATATGCACAAGTGACCGCATCAATTAATGGGGTAAACGCAGGCGTTGTTCGGCTTGATAAAGCGGTGACGAATTTAGACAGGTCTTTCAGTGAATCACAGAAGCAAGTTCAGGCGAAATTGGATAATCAAGGTGCGCTGATTAACTCCAAGATGCAGGCGGAATTTAAACAAAATGTCGGGTACGCGATGCACAATACAAACATCACAATCATGGTGGATGGGAAAAAATATAGTGCCGCGAGTATGGTTATTAGTGCTGAAGTGAAGGCGGGGAAAATTGAATCGTTCATTGGGTTTAATGCAAATAATTTTGCTTTTTTTAATCCAACACGAGGAAAGATGGAACCCTTGATGTTCATGAAAAATGGGCAGATTTACATGCGCGAGTCATTCATCGCGGATGCATCGATTAGTAACGCTAAGATAGGAAATGTTATTCAGTCGAATAACTTCGTTTCGGGTAAATCAGGATGGCAAATTAATAAAAATGGTAATGCTGAATTTAATGCGGTGACATTCCGAGGACGAATTGATGGGGCTGATGGTCACTTCAGAGGAACTGTGGATGCGAAAAAAGTTTTGGGAGATGTATATTTTGCAACAAATAAAAAGATATTAGGAACGCCATTGAACAAAACCTTTCCGAAAGGAGCACTTGAAACAGGTTGGGTTAAAGCAATTGAAATCAGTTCTGATAACTTTGAGCGTGTATTTGATGCCGGTTTGTCTTGTACTTTTGAAACATCTAGAGCATCTCCCGGGGTTAATTATTCAACATATGCATTTTTAGTGGGGGTTGATGATGGTAAAGGTGGAATAAAGACACTTTCAAGCAGTCAGGCTAAAGAAGATATCAATAAAGGATTGAAGATGACATTAACTGTGAATGATATCCCTATTCCAGCATTAGGGCGTGGGAAAAGTATCTTTGTATATATGCGTGCGCATACGGTTACTGTATCAAGTAATACGAATAGATATGTAAAATTTACTTTCTCGAATACAAAAAGAGCTGAAATATATAAAGAAGGCTCAACACTAATTAAGCCTATAAGTCAGTAGGGATAATTATTAAACATATTTTTTGATAATTAAAACATACAAAAATACCATTTCACTTTAAATATCTACTTAGATACATTGCGTGAATAAAACAAAATCT
>NZ_JAERJY010000010.1:0-40093 GCF_018257375.1 Providencia sp. JGM181
TGGTTGCGGGAGCTGGATTTGAACCAACGACCTTCGGGTTATGAGCCCGACGAGCTACCATGCTGCTCCATCCCGCGCCTGAATATTTCACTACTTTGGGATACTACTTTGTTTTTACTGCTGAATTTACTTTGACTGAATCAAGTTTGACTAAATCAAGAAATTGGTTGCGGGGGCTGGATTTGAACCAACGACCTTCGGGTTATGAGCCCGACGAGCTACCATGCTGCTCCACCCCGCGTCCGATAGGCGGCACTATACTCGGGATGAGATCTGATGCAAGTTTTTTCGTGTTTTTTTTTCATTTTTCATTAATTAGTGTTTAAAAAACACACAAAATGTATTTTTTTTGTTCTTTGAAGGCTTCTAACCCAAAAATAACCTCACTAAATATTTATAGCCGTTTCATTCTCAATTTGGGTTTGCTATTGTGCGCTTCATATTGGATATGGGTTAGGTGGTATAAAGATGAATTCATGGCAGAAAGGGTTAATCGCGGGCGTCTTCTTTTCTTTATTGGCTGGGTGTCAATCTCATCCAACAGATAAAGGGCAACAATATAAAGATGGTAAACTGCACAGTGACTTGCAACAAGTTAATCAAGTTAACGTGCAAGGACGACCAATAAATGCGCCGGATTTTAATCGTCAAGTGACGGAAATTCAAAATGCATCACCACGCTTATTCAATAACAATAATGAAACTTACCATGCAATAGAAAACTGGTTAATGGCAGGGGGCGATCCTGCTCAGTTATCGCGTTTTAATTTGTCGGCTTTCCAAATGGAAGGGATGGACAATTACGGAAACGTTCAATTTACGGGGTACTATACTCCAGTAATTGAAGCTCGCCGCTCGCCGCAAGGTAATTACCGCCATCCATTGTATGGTATGCCATCAAAAAGCAAGGGGCGCTTACCTAGCCGTGCGCAAATATATAATGGCGCGCTCAGTAACAATCTGATCTTGGCTTACAGCGATTCTCCTGTCGACAACTTTATGATGGAAGTACAAGGCAGTGGTTATGTGGATTTCGGCGATGGTAGCCCACTGAATTTCTTCGCTTATGCAGGAAAAAATGGCCATGCATATAAAAGTATTGGCAAGGTGCTGGTTGATAGAGGCGAAGTGCCTTTAGAAAAAATGTCCCTACAGGCTATTCACGACTGGACAAACACCCACAGTGAACAAGAAGTGCGTGAATTACTTGAAAGTAATCCATCGTTTGTTTTCTTTAAACCGCAATCTTTTGTTCCTGTAAGAGGCGCGAGTGCGGTGCCATTAGTAGCAAAAGCCTCGGTAGCATCGGATAAAACCTTGATCCCACCGGGAACCGCATTATTAGCCGAAGTTCCTGTATTAGATGGAAATGGGAAATTTACGGGTAGATACGAAATGCGTATGATGGTTGCCCTCGATGTGGGCGGAGCAATTAAAGGGCACCATTTCGATATTTATCATGGAACAGGGCACGATGCCGGTAAAATGGCCGGTTTTTACAACCACTATGGGCGTGTATGGGTTCTGAAAAAGAGCCAACCTGTTTTTAGTGCAATGTAGCCCCCATTTATTGTTTATTCGATTTTCGTTTTAACTAAGGTTGTTTGTGATTATGCAAGCTCAGCTTTCTGATGCGTGGATGCAGCGATTCGCTGGAATCGGGCGTTTATATGGGCAACAAGCCCTTCATCTTTTTGCTCGTTCACATGTGTGTGTTATTGGTGTGGGCGGCGTTGGCGTATGGGCTGCTGAAGCATTAGCGCGTTCAGGTATTGGCGCTATCACCCTGATAGATATGGATGATATCTGCGTGACCAATACGAATCGCCAGCTTCATGCATTGAAATCAACGGTGGGGCTACCTAAAGTTGATGTGATGAAAGAGCGCATTTTGGCAATCAATCCTGAGTGTACCGTGAATGTCATTGATGATTTCATTACAGTAGATAATGTGGCGGAATACCTCTCTTTGGGATTTGATTACGTTATTGATGCCATTGACAGTGTAAGACCAAAAGCGGCGCTGTTGGCGTATTGCCGACGTTTTAAAATTCCTATCGTGACGACGGGGGGCGCAGGTGGTCAAATTGATCCGACCCAAATTCAAGTCGCGGATTTAGCAAAGACAGTTCAAGATCCTTTGGCAGCGAAATTACGTGAACGTCTGAAGTCAGACTTTAATGTCGTGAAAAATGGCAAAGGTAAATTGGGAATTGATTGTGTGTTTTCGACGGAGCAGTTGGTCTATCCACAAAGTGATGGAACAGTATGCGCAGCAAAAAGCACGGCAGATGGTTCAAAACGTATGGATTGTGCATCAGGATTTGGTGCGGTCACGATGGTCACAGCCAGTTTTGGCTTTATTGCAGTGTCCCATGCGTTGAAAAAGATGGTTGCAAAGGCACAAAGAGAAGCTAAACAGTAGATTGAGGCTACGATGTAGCCTCAACGGGATAATCACTCTGCTGGGGTCATTTCACCCGCAATGTTTTTGATTGCTGTAATTAATGCGTGGATCCCATTTTGGCGGGATTCACTGAGTTGCCCTGTTATACCTGTTTGACTAAAAATATCTTCAAAATCAGTCTCTAAAATTTGCTGTGCATTTTTCTGTTCAACGCAGGCGAGCAAAATAGCAAATAACCCTTTTACTACACGACCTTCGCTATCCCCATAAAAATGGAATGTATCATCATCATTGAGAATAGCGCCAATCCATACACGGTTTTCACACCCTTGAACTTCCTGAGTCTGCTGCTTTTCTTCTTCTGTGAGAGAGGGCAGTTTTTTCGCGAGCTGGATAAGTAAGCGATATTTATCTTCCCACGCTTTTTGTTTGGAAAACTGTTCAACGATTTCGTGAATGACAATTTCTGTGCCAAATGGATGAGAAGCCAGTTCATGTCGAGACAAAGTCATTAGATTACCTTTTAATCATTTAAAATCGAAAGTGCAAATTTCACTGAATCAATAAATTTATCAATATCTTGCTTGTTGTTATATGGCATGGCTGAGATGCGTAAACAGCCGCTAATATTGAGTGAATCCATCAATGGTTGAGCACAATGTTGTCCATAGCGTAATGCAATTTTCTGTTCGGTCAAGAAAAGCCCTAAATCACTATGGTGAATATTGTGGAAATTGAAAGATAAAAGTGGCGAATTTTGATTTCGATAGAAAATCACGCCTTCGAGCTGAGAAAGCTGCTCATAGGCATAGTCTATCAGCGCACAAGTATAGGCTTCTGTTTGCGCTAAGTTTTGCGTTGAAAGCCACTCGAGCACGGCTGAAAAGGCGATCACACCCGCGATATTCGGGGTTCCAGCTTCAAATCGCTGAGGGATTGGGGCGAGGGTGAAGCCTGAAAAATCAACGTGATTTAACATTTTACCGCCGCCATGCCATGGACTCATATTGGCTAAATGTTCAGGTTTTCCATAGCAGATACCTAAACCTGTTGGTCCATATAATTTGTGTGCTGAAAAAGCGTAGAAATCTACATTGGTTTCCATGACGTTAAGAGGTTGGTGTACAACGCCCTGAGCGCCATCAACAACGACTTTTGCACCAAATTGATGGGCAAGTATGGTTATCGCGCTAATGTCTGGTTGGTAGCCCGTTACGTTAGACATTTGTGTTACTGCAACAATTTTGCTTTTGGTGTTCAAGAGTGATTGCAGCGTATTGAGATCTAAGGTTAAGTCAGGAGTCACCGCCCATTTAACAATCTTTGCGCCTGTCTGTTGTGCCAATATCAGCCAAGGCAGCAAATTTGAGTGATGCTCAGTCTCACTGACGATAATTTCATCACCTGCTTGGAGTTTTTCACGGAAATAGCTCTGCGCAATCAAGTTAATAGATTCAGTGGTGCCACGTGTCCAGATAATGGATTTTTCGTCTGGCGCTTGGATATATTTTGCCGTTAGTACGCGACCTTGTTCGTACAAGCGAGTAATTTTTAATGCTTCAGGGGATTGCCCACGATAGACAGAACTGCCTGAAAAGCGATAGTAATCATCAGAGGTGTTGATCATATCCAAGGGTTTTAGGGCGGTAGCGGCACTATCAAGGAAAACAATGTCAGAGCCGATGGCTGGAAATTGCTGACGAAATTGAGGGGCGTTAAAGTTATCCATTATGCTGATTCTTTGATGTTAGCTATCCAATAGGTGAATGTGGCTGTGGTTATGAATATGCGTTGATTATGATAATAACGGAAAACGGCGAATAAGTAGATGGAGATAAAAAATGTTATTCAGTTATCGATTATTAGAAATAATTTGTTACACTTAACAGGAAGATTTTTGCGCAAATTTTTGAATAATTGCGCGCCTGAAAAAAGTTAGCGCACTAAGTCGATGAAGGTTTGCTTTTTAACCTAATGGTTAAATTTAATTTAAGATGCGTTTTTTGGGCTTTTTTACTCGAAATCCGATGGGGTAATGTTTTTTTATCTTTCATAATGGATTTTATGGCGCCCAAAATAAAAAAAGCACCGCGCTTAGGCGGTGCACTATAAAAATCACTATGGACAGACAGGGTAAATGTACAGGAAGTGAAAAAAACAGTAGCAATCGCTACAAAGCCTGGATTAACCAGACAACTTGCAAACACAACATCACAACCACAAAGCCAAAAGTTTCAAAGTAACTAAACTCTGCAACTTTTCGTTCCGGCTTAGGAAGTGCGCATACTATAGGTATTTACTGGCGTATCCTCAAGGGACAATTTATAATGCTTCGGATGAGAAAAACTAATGCGTATAACGAAGCTGAGTCGAAGAGATTATGTCTAAAAGATTACCGCCTTTAAATGCTCTGAGAGTGTTTGATGCCGCCGCCCGTCATTTAAGTTTTACTAAAGCGGCAGATGAATTATTTGTGACACAGGCAGCTGTTAGTCATCAAATAAAAAGCTTAGAAGATTTCCTCGGATTAAAGCTATTTCGCCGTCGAAATCGTTCATTGCTGCTGACGGAAGAGGGGCAAAGTTATTACCTTGATATTAAAGAAATTTTCTCGTCTTTAAATGAAGCGACGAGAAAGCTTCAAGCCAGAAGCGCAAAAGGCGCACTAACTGTAAGCTTATCGCCAAGTTTCGCGATACAATGGCTGGTTCCTCGGCTTTCTGGATTTAACCAAGCTTTTCCTGGCATTGATGTGCGTATTCAAGCAGTTGATCGGGAAGAAGATAAGCTAGCGGATGATGTGGATGTTGCCATTTTTTATGGCAGAGGAAACTGGGCGGGCTTAAGAACGGACAGACTTTACGCCGAATATTTAATGCCAGTGTGTTCACCTTCGTTAATGACCGGAGGGAATCAACTGAAGAACCCGGAAGATTTAGCGAAGCATACGTTGCTTCATGACTCTTCTCGCCGTGATTGGCAAGCTTATGTGAAGCAGCTTGATTTGCAGAATATTGTGAATGTGCAGCAAGGACCTATTTTTAGCCATAGCGCTATGGTGATCCAAGCAGCAGTTCATGGGCAAGGGGTAGCATTAACCAACAATGTGATGGCAAAGAATGAGATTGATGCTGGCAGATTGGTGTGTCCGTTTAGCGAAGTATTAGTCAGTAAAAATGCATTCTATCTGGTCTGCCAAGAGAGTCAGGCCGATTTAGGGAAAATAGCGGCATTTCGTCAATGGATCCTTGCACAAGCAGCCAGTGAGCAAGAAAAGCTTGGCTTTATTACCAATGACCAAGATTTGACGCATATACAATAATCAAACAGTTAAAACGAAGGTGCTATTGTGAATAGTCGTTTGATGTTAATTTTTGCAGGGATTAGTGGATTTTTTATTGTTGCATTTGGCGCCATTGGCTCTCATGCACTTTCTCCAATTATGAGCGCTCATCAAATGGCTTGGATTGAAACAGGGCTACGTTATCAAATGTTTCATACCGTTGCATTAATGGTGCTGGGTGCGGTATTACTGCGTAAAGTCATTTTGTGGTTCTATTGGGCGGGCGTGTTTTTCTCCGTAGGCATACTTCTTTTTAGCGGTAGCCTTTATTGTATGGCCTTATTGCAGGTAAAATACTTCTCTTATTTTACGCCAATAGGTGGCGTTTGCTTCCTCGTTGGCTGGCTTTTAGTTGTTATTGGCGCTATGCGTCTAAGGAAATCGGCGTCACGCAATGAGTAATAAAATTGCATTATATTGCCGCCCGGGCTTTGAAAAAGAGTGCGCAGCAGAAATTACAGATAAAGCAGGGCAACGCGAAATTTACGGTTTTGCCCGCGTTAAAGAAAATAGCGGTTATGTTATTTTCGAATGTTATCAATCTGAGGATGCAGACATCCTTGCGCGCACACTTCCATTTCGTGAATTGATTTTTGCTCGCCAAATGTTTGTGGTGGGTGATTTATTAAAAGATTTACCGCCAGAAGATAGAGTTACACCGATTGTGAACGCGCTTAGCCAGCAGGTTGAGAGAGCGGGGGATCTGCGTGTTGAAGTTGCGGATACCAATGAATCAAAAGAATTAATGAAATTCTGCCGTAAATTTACGGTACCTCTGCGTAATGCGTTACGCCAAGAGAAAGTTTTATTGGCGCAAGAGAACTTTAAACGTCCAGTAGTCCATGTGTTCTTTATTGCGCCGGGGTGCTGCTATACCGGTTATTCTTATTCGAATAATAGTTCGAATTTCTATATGGGTATTCCGCGCTTGAAGTTCCCATCGGATGCACCAAGCCGTTCGACATTAAAACTGGAAGAGGCTTTCCATGTGTTTATTCCTTATGAAGAGTGGGATGAGCGTTTAGCGAGTGGCATGAAGGCGGTGGATTTAGGTGCCTGTCCGGGAGGATGGACTTACCAGCTCGTCAAACGCAGCATGATGGTGGAAGCGGTAGATAATGGTCCAATGGCGGAAAGCCTGATGAATACAGGGCAAGTTCGACATCACCGCGAAGATGGTTTTAAATTTAAGCCAACCTCTCAAAATATTACGTGGTTAGTGTGTGATATGGTGGAAAAACCAGCCAAGGTTGCCGCATTAATGACTCAGTGGTTGCAAGAAGGCTGGTGCCGCGAGACCATTTTTAACTTGAAGCTGCCAATGAAAAAACGCTATGAAGAAGTAGCGCATATTCTTGAAAAAATGAAAGTTCAGTTGAAAGAGAATGGTATCAACGTTCTGATCCACGCAAAACATTTGTATCATGACCGTGAAGAAATCACTGTGCATGTACAACGAGTTTGGTCAGCAAACCCAATGGCGCGTGAATATTATTAAGTCAAAGCTGGATTAGCTTGAATAGCAAAAAGGTCACTTTGTGAATGAAGTGACCTTTTTTGTGTCTGCTATTTAGCTTGATAGCGCAACTGATTCAGATTGCCTTTCAAGGCAATGTCTGTTTTTAATGTGGCAATATCGCGACAGATTAGCGCGATTTCTTGTTGGTTAATCAGTTTTTTCTGCCATTTTTCTTCAAGAGAGTCAAAGTTGGCGTACAAATTTTCAATAGTGTGGAATCGCTGAAGTAACTCAGTGGCACTTTTGGCGCCAATCCCTGCAATTCCCGGAACTTTACTGCTACTGATCCCCGCTAAACCCCAGTAATCAGGTAGTTGTTCAGGTTTTACGCCAAATTCATTCTCGATGAAAGGTACGTCCAACCAACGTTTTTGAAAATAGTCACGGATACGCAGGTTTGGAGAAAGTAGCTGGCAGTAACCTTTATCGGTAGAGACGATGGTGACGGTATGCCCAGAATCGGCAATACGTTTAGCGAGAGTGGCGGCTAAATCATCAGCTTCATCACCTTCAGATTGCCAGCAATGAATACCATTTTCTTCAAACTGAGCAACGAGCTGAGGTAACTCAGCTTGTAAATTTTCAGGCATAGGCTGACGCCCTGCTTTATAGTCAGGCAGTTTTTCATGACGCCAACTATGGTGGCGACCTTCTTCATCAAATACTGCCACAATATGGGTGGCGTTAGTGTGGTTAATCAATTGAGAAATAGCGGATAAACAGGTTTCTCCACATGGGCTCCCCTGAACCGCGTGGATACGTCGAATTAAGTTTAAAGCATCAATAATTAATAAATGGATCATAAGCCGTTTGGTAGTTAAACGCGCCTTCCTTGGCGCGTAGGTGATTATTTCACAATTTCATAGCAAGGTTCGTAAGCGGTGCCACCCGGCAACTTCATACGATGCTGTTTCACGAAACCTTGGAGTAAAATGTCCATGCGTTTCATGATGTCGCTATCCCCATGAATTTTGAAAGGACCATATTTTTCAATCGCTTTCATGCCGACTTCTTTTACGTTACCCGCGACAATTCCAGAGAAAGCACGGCGTAAATCGGAAGCCAGTTTTTCTGGGGATTGACCCGGATGCAGATTCAGTGATGCCATATTTTCGTGAGTCGGCTCAAACGGATGCTGTAGGTCAGGGGCGATTTTAATCGACCAGTTGAAGCTGTATGCATCACCTGTATTACGACGGCTCTCTTTCACTGCAGACATGCCTTTTTTCATCACGCGTGCCACTTCTTGTGGGTTGTCGATAATGATTTGGTAATGTTTGCTCGCTTCATCTCCTAGAGTATGGCGAATAAAATCATCCAAAACAGAGAAGTATTCAGCGCTTTCTTTTGGTCCAGTCAGGACTAATGGCAGCACTTGCTCGGTATTTTCAGGATCCATCATAATACCCAGCAGATACAGCAGCTCTTCTGCGGTTCCCACGCCACCAGGGAAAATAATGATCCCGTGGGCTAAACGGACAAATGCCTCAAGACGTTTTTCAATGTCTGGCATGATGATCAGTTCATTAACTAATGGGTTAGGTGGCTCAGCCGCGATGATGGACGGCTCAGTTAACCCGATAAAACGGCTGTCTTTATAACGCTGTTGAGCGTGACCTACCGCTGCACCTTTCATTGGCGCTTCCATAGCTCCCGGTCCACAACCTGTGCAGATGTTCAGTTCACGCAAGCCTAGTTCATTACCGACTTTACGACCATACAGGTATTCATTTTCATTAATGGAGTGCCCACCCCAGCACACGATCATATTCGGATCTTCACCAATATGTAGCGCACGGGCGTTACGTAAGATGGAAAAGATCATATTAGTGAGGTGAGTGCTATTTTCTAAATCGAGATGGAACTGCTGTTTGGCATTAGTTATTTGAGCGTGAACAAACAGAATATCGCGCAGTACGGCAAACAAGTTCGCTTGTAATGAACGAATGATTTTACCGTCAACGAACGCTTTTTCTGGCGGGTTAATAAGCTCTAATTTGATACCACGTTCACGACGTAAAATGTTGATATCAAAACCTGCACTTTTTTCTAAAAGCTCTTTACTGCTGTCAGTTAAGCTTCCTGAATGTAATACCGCTAAGGAGCAGTTTCGATATAGCTGATACAAATGGCTGCTCGCCGTACGTTTCAGCATATCGACTTCAAGCTGAGACAATAGATCCATAGATCCTAATGGACTGATATGAGTAATCAAGTAACACTCCTTTGCCCAATTGGGCTCTTGACGCGTGAATTACATTGAAAATGATTTAAATAGCATTCTCTTAAATTACACTGATTTTCAATTTAGTAGGTACTTATTGCCGTGCCAAACGACCCGTGTCAGGCTCGAATTGTTCATTACTGCGCCATGGGTTGATATCAAGCCCACCTCGGCGAGTATAGCGTGCATATACCGATAATTTCTCTGGTTTGCACAGTATTGTTATGTCGTTGAAAATGCGCTCCACACACTGTTCGTGGAATTCATTATGATGACGAAATGAGACGAGGTAACGTAATAACGCTTCACGGTCAATTTTCGGACCACGATAATGAATTTGTACTGAGCCCCAATCAGGTTGATTGGTAATCAAGCAATTTGATTTCAATAGATGGCTGACGAGGGTTTCTTCGACAACCTCTGGTTGAGTGCAATCGACCAAATAGTCGCGATTAAATTCATAGTTATCGATGTCAATCTCTTGCTCATCAATACAGACACCTTGGAATTGGTGAATGGCTTGCTGAGTAAAGTCATCAAGTTTATAAAGTGTAACCTTAACCTCGCCATTAGCACAGCGGCTTAGGTCATTTTGCAAAACGCTTCGCACATTTTCCCACGTTTCGAAGCGAGTCTGATTGAAACTATTGAGATAAAGCTTGAAGCTTTTTGATTCCACCAAGTTTTCACTTGTGGCATCTACACTGACGGAGCCTATCGCGACTTGAGGAACACCACGGGTATTTAGCCAAGAGAGTTCATACAGTGTCCAAATATCGGCGCCGTGGAATGGCAGTGTATCAGCATGAATATCCAAAGGATCGCGATTAAGGCTACGCGGCACCGCTTGCAATAAAGCGGCATCATATTGGTCATGATAAGCCGTCTTTTTCCCGAGAGTTAAATTATCGAGAGCGGGGTTATTTTGATAGTGAGACATAGTGATCCTTATCTTTTCGGCGTGTCAGTGCTGAACATTGGCAAACTGAGTGCATTTTATTCGTTTGTTAACTTCTGTCATAATACCACTTATCCATAATATTGAGCCTGCCAATTTGAATTGGTTTTAATAATGTTATTTCTCACAATTGAAAAACGATGAATACAATAATCTCTGATTTAATTAAAAATTTTACCAGCCAGTATGTGGCTAAATGGCAAGAAGCAACAGGGCTTCCACCGGTGTCTGCTGAGCTGTATGGGGTGCCTTCTCCTTGCATCGTTCGTACTGGTGATGATGTGGTTTATTGGGAGCCTCAGCCGTTTCCATTAGAAGAGAAAAGTTTAAATAATGTCGCTAATGCGCTAGAACTCCAATTACAGGGCGATATTCACGCTTTTTATACCACTCAGTTAGCAGGAGATATGAGCGCGACGTTTGGTGACTTATCATTGAATTTGGTGCAAGTGTGGAGCGAAGAGGATTTTATTCGCTTACAGGAAAACTTGATTGGGCATTTGGTGACTCAAAAGCGCTTAAAGTTACCACCAACACTGTTTATTGCCACGTTAGACTCTGAATTAGAGATGATTTCTATGTGTAATTTAACAGGGGAAATTATTGTTGAAACGTTTGGAAGCAAGCAACGACAAGTTATTGCAGAAAATCTTGCGAGCTTTATTCAACAACTGAAGCCTGTTATATCATCTCAGGGGTAAGAGATTTATGGCGTGGTGCTGTAGGTTATTGCCTACAATTTGGTTAAGCCATATCTTAATAATTTTTCATATTATCGAAATGAGAATTATTTAACTTTTAATTTCATAGCGTTACTATCCATTTTAAGTTTTTTATTATTTTTTGAATAACCTGAATGTAGAACACTAGGTTGTTTGCTTAATGGATTTAATACATTCTTATCGGGCTGGACAGGGTAGTTGTTTAGCTTTTTTACATATAAAAAACAAGGAAATGGATAACCTGGCAGAGCGGTTGGTCTGCTAAATTTTTATCTAACAGGATGTTAGGCGGCAGGAAGTCGCATTGCAGGATGCAAGTCAATTGATAGATAAGTAGCCAGTTAGTTTTAGCTGGCTACTTTTTTTATTTCTGAGCTGAGTTTGAGTATTGGGTGAGGGACTCAATAATACTTTGCGACATGGCTTCTCTCAGTGCTTCGCGCTTACGGAATTCGGAACGTCTCTGGCTTTTCACTGATTCGATATCACGCATTGGCTCTTGAAGTGGTAATTGATACCAACCTTCGGCATTTAAAACTCCGCCACACTCTTCCCAAAACGTATCGTAGCTGGATTTTAAATGCTGGCTTTTGATATGGCTGTTATTTGAAATCCCGAGAATAGATTTGATTTGGAAATAAGCAGCTACCGCATAAATAGCAGACATTAAAAGGTTTTTAGGCCTCATTGCATGCATCTGTTTCGTAATGGATTTCACTTGCTCTACGCTCTGCTCTGTCGATGGCCCTTGTAGGGAACAGACATAAAGCTGACCTTGTTCACCAAATGAAAAGCTCATCAAATAGATTTCATCACCCGTTTCATTGAGTAAATGGATGGAGAGATCCCCTTCACGTGGATATTGAGAATAGATCATTTTTAATTGGGCAAAATCACCGGATTTTAGCTCAATATTTGCGACCGTTAAGCCGTCTCGTTTATCCGAAAACATGGCGGTGATCGCTTCAGGTGTAAAGGTTTTTTCAATTAAATCTAACGTGTAGCTTGCAGTGGATAATTTCTGTTTACCACTCCACGTTTTATGCAGATATTTGTTAATTGGTCGCTCAATAAATTGAGGTACGCCATCGATGGTCGCTGATAGCAGTGCGCTTTGGTATGTATCGCACATCGATTTATATTGCTGATATTGTTGTGAAGGCAACTTAGCAATGCGGATCTTTCTTTTTAGCTGTACATATTTGTTAGTGAAAGATTTCCATGTCTTGTTTTGTTGACGCCACTGCTTTAATAGTCCCATAGATAAACCATCTTTATGTTAATAATGAAAAAAGCAAACTGTGTAGAAAAACATTTGATAATAAATGCTAAACGTATAACGAATGATAAACAAATATTTATTATTTTAAGAAATATTAAAAATGGAAAATTGAAAGTCAATTTTTAGGCACATGATTGTTTTTTGTTTGTCTCATCCCCATGTTTGCGACAGAACCGTATTCAAAAATACGGTATATTTTGAATTATTATATTTGAATAGGCTTTAGTATGAATATTGAGCAACGCATCCTTGAGAAACTCGGTCATCTTGAAATAGAGATGAGAGCCAAATCCTTATGGGAAGAGGTCCCGCCAAGTCCAGACGCGTTTGAAAGTGTGGAACCTTTTGCCATCGATACGATGGAAGCCGCCCAATGGCTTCAGTGGATTTTAATCCCTCGACTGACAGCAATGATTGATCAAGGTGCCATGCTACCGAGCAATTTTGCTATCGCACCGTATTTTGAAGAAATCTACAAAGACGATGAAGAAGGGCGATTTATTGAGTTTCTTGACCATCTTCGTGAATTAGATAGTTATTTTCAATTTACAGTGATGGGCGGATAACGGATGTTGGAGATTATCTATCAAGACGAGTATGTGGTTGCTGTTAATAAACCAGCAGGCATGTTGGTACATCGCAGTTGGCTAGACAGCAAAGAGACGGTGTTTGTGATGCAAACACTGCGTGACCAAATTGGGCAGCATGTTTTCCCAATCCACCGTCTTGATAGACCGACATCGGGTGTGTTGTTGTTTGCATTATCCAGTGAAGTCGCAAGGTCACTCGCCGAGCAGTTTGAGCAGCATACTATGGAAAAAGTGTACCATGCGATTGTGCGGGGCTACGTTACGGAAGGGGATAGATTAGATTACCCGTTACTTGAGGAACTCGACAAAATTGCGGATAAACACGCGACTAAAGAGCCTCGGTTACAAGAGTGTGTCACCCACTACAAACCCTTGGCGACAGTCGAGTGTCCAGTGGCAATTGGGCGCTATGATACTGCGCGTTTTAGCCTTGTTGAGCTTAAGCCTGAAACGGGACGCAAACACCAATTAAGACGTCATATGTCCCATTTACGTCATCCCATTATTGGGGATAGTAAACATGGAGACTTACGACAAAACCGCGGTGTAAGTGAGCATTTTTCAGTCTCTCGCTTGATGCTGCACGCTAGCCAGCTAATATTTATTCACCCTATAACAGAAGAAAAAATATCGTTAGTCGCGCCATGGGATGCACAATGGCTATCATTAGTTGAGCAATTTGGGTGGGGTGATACTGTCTCAAAGCTCGATATTAATGTGATTGATTATCCTGTTTGATAGGCTTTTATAAGGAGGACGTAGTGTCCAAAATCGGAATTTTTGTCGGGACAGTGTATGGCAACGCATTAGCGGTTGCAGAAGTGGCGCAAGAGATCTTCGAACAGCAAGGCCATGAAGTGGCAGTGTTTGAGGAGCCAACGCTAGCGGATTGGCAAGTCTATAATGCGGGGGAAGGCGTTGCTCTGGTGATCACTTCCACTACCGGACAAGGTGACATTCCCGATACCATTGCGCCTCTTTTTTATGAAATTAAAGATATTGTCGGCTATCAGCCTGAATTGAAGTATGGCGTGATCGCCTTAGGTGATAGCAGCTATGAGAACTTCTGCGGAGCGGGTAAACAGTTTGATGAGTTATTAGCTGAGCAATCTGGTAGCCGTATTGGCGATGTGCTGTTTATTGATGCGACTGAAGTGGATGAGCCTGAAGAATTTGCCAAAGTGTGGTTACAATCTTGGGCAGATTTGCTGTAAATAGTGAGCCTTATACATCTGCACTGTAAACATGTCGGCTTACAGTGCAGTGAGGAAGTAGACTATTTACGAGTGAGTTTCTCGAGGTCCGCTTCAATTTCTGCGATTTTATTGGACACAACGTGTTCTAAATGACGCAGGTCATCCAAAATTTTGTGTTTTAAATCAACATCAGTTTGGTCGTTTTGACAAATTTGGTCTAGTTCTTCAATCACATAACGTAAGTTAGTATTGATTTCGTTAATTTCTTTGAAGTTGTTGCTGCCATCAGTTGCTGCAACAGTCTTACGCTGGCGTGGGTACTTAAATTTCACGCTTTTAGCGAAAAACTCGCCTTTATCTTTGCGAAAGTAAATTTTTAAAATATCGTTATTAGCTTCTTGGCGCAGGGAATAGCGGTCGATATCTTGCGGATTGCTGATACCTAAACTTTTCAAATTATCGTACATGTTAGCTCGCTTAATCGTAAGGGACTGTGTCGATGACTTTTAGGGTTATAAATAAGGGCTATAAACAAGGCAGTCTCTTTTTATAACCATCTACTGAGCCCTAATTGCTTATAAAATGATGAGTTACAAAACAACCATCTAATAATAGCAGCTAATTGACCAAGGGCTGTAAATTCTCGGCCATATTATGCGCGATCAATCCCGTTTGACCAACCTCTGTTTGTAATAGAATCTACTTTATTATTTGTGTTATCTATCTATAACCCAGAGGCTTCTGCTGACTTAACGAGAGGTTTGTGCTTGAGGTGCAGGATTTTCCATTATTAATCAATGGATCAGTAAATCAATGGATCAGTGGAACAATGGCTAAGTACACTCGGCTACCCGATTCGCAGATGGACATGCGCTTCGGGGTAGCTTCGCGTTTTACACTTTGCAACCCTTAAAGTGTAAGGGGAGGTGAGAGTTTAGAGTTTGATGAGTAATTGATTCGGTAACTTACGAGTCAATCACTGCTCTATACTTACTCATCAATACTTCTTAGTAACTCATTGATACCGACTTTTCCGCGGGTTTTTTCATCGACTTTTTTCACGATCACGGCGCAGTACAGGCTGTAGCTACCATCTTTGGACGGTAAGTTACCGGAAACAACAACGGAGCCCGCAGGTACGCGACCATAGAAGATTTCACCCGTTTCACGGTCATAAATCTTGGTGCTTTGACCCAGATAAACGCCCATAGAAATCACGGAACCTTCTTCAACAATCACGCCTTCAACCACTTCAGAACGTGCGCCGATAAAGCAGTTATCTTCGATAATTGTTGGGTTTGCTTGTAATGGCTCCAGAACGCCACCGATGCCAACGCCACCAGAAAGGTGAACGTTTTTACCAATTTGCGCACAAGAACCAACTGTTGCCCATGTATCGACCATAGTTCCTTCATCAACATACGCGCCGATGTTGACGTAAGATGGCATTAACACGCTGTTTTTAGCGATGTAAGCCCCTTGGCGTACGGCTGCTGGTGGCACAACACGGAAGCCTTCACGTTCAAAGCGTGCTTTGTCGTAATCCGCAAATTTCATTGGAACTTTATCAAAATAGCGGCTTTCTGCGCCTTCGATAACTTGGTTATCATGAATACGGAAAGATAATAAAACCGCTTTCTTCAGCCACTGGTGAGTGACCCAAACACCTGCAATTTTTTCTGCAACACGCAGTTTACCGCTATCTAATAAAGCGATGGTTTCCATCACGGCTTGCTTGACTGCTGGCGTGACAGTATTCGGGGTAATGGATGCGCGCTCTTCGAATGCTTGCTCAATAATTGCTTGTAATTGTTGCATTAATGCTGTTTCTCCTACAATGGTTCTCAGTCAGGTAACATGCCATCAATGAGACTGGCACTATATTTTATCCTTCGATTTAAGGGCTTCTGTCAACCTTTCTGATAACTCTTGTTGCATATTTTTATCCAACGCTTTGTGTTCTTTATCAGCCAAAACAAAAAAGTCTTCGACTTTTTCGCCGATGGTCGTGATGCGGGCACCGTATAAAGAAATCTCCATTTGAGCGAAAATATGCCCCACTTTGGCGAGTAATCCTGGTTGATCAAGCGCGAATAACTCCATATAGGTACGGCGGTCATTATTGGAGTGTAGAAAATTCACTTTGGTTGGTACGCTGAAATGACGTAGCTTGGCAGGGAGTGTTCGCGGTTTTGGTAATGGAATTTCAGGTTGTTGAACTGCCAGTAATAGCGCCTTGCGAATATGTTCATATCTATCTTTCGAAAGTGGCGAGCCGTTAGGTTCGAGCACCACGAAAGTATCCATCGCCATATTATCTTTATTGGTAAAAATTTGAGCACTATGAATGCTTAGGTTGCGTCTATCCAGCTCACTGGCAACGGCCGCAAATAAATGCGCTTTATCGTGGCACCAGATAAAAATTTCTGTTCCGCCATGTTTCGGTTGAGTGCTGATTAACACTAAAGGCTGGGTTAAATCATGTTTGAGTAGGTGATTGGCGTGCCAAGCTAGTTGAGTCGGCGTGTGGCGCAGGAAATAATCCGCATGGCAGCGTGACCACAGTGTGTTGAGCTGTTCTTCATCAATGTGAAATTGGCGAAGTAGCGATAGCGCTTGGTAACGATGATGACGAATGCGCTCACGGAGATCGGGCGTGCTTTGCATGCCTTGGTTAAGTTGATGCTCGGTCGAAAGATAGAGCTCGCGGATCAAGCTTTGCTTCCAGCTATTCCATAACGTGCTGTTGGTGGCACAAATATCGGCAACCGTTAAGCACATCAGGTAATTCAAGCGCGCTGTCGATTTAACTTCCCCTGCAAACTGTTTGATCACATCCGGGTCTTGAATATCTCGGCGCTGGGCGGTCACGGACATCAATAAGTGGTTTTTCACCAGCCATGCGACGAGCTCGGCATCTTTGGTTGTAAAATCATGTTGAAGAGCGAATTCATAGACAAATTCAGCACCGAGATCGGAGTGATCCCCTGAGCGCCCTTTGGCAATATCATGAAACATTGCCGCTAATCGCAGCAGTTCGGGTTGTAAAATTTTAGGGTAAACACTCACGCATAGTGGGTGTTCGCGGCGATTCTCTTCCTGCGTAAAACTGTCGATCTTTTGTAAGACACGAATAGTATGCTCATCCACTGTATAGGCGTGGAACAGGTCAAATTGCATCTGCCCAACGATATTGCTCCAAAGTGGCGTATAGGCGCTGAGAACACTGTGTAAGTGCATCGGGACGAAAGCCCCTTTGATAGCCCTTGGATGGCGCAAAATTTTGACAAACATGCGGCGGGCTTCAGGAATTTCGCATAAGGGGAGTTTCAGATCGCGCCGAGCAAAGCGCAGTTGGCGTAATGTGGTGGAGTAGATCCCCTCAATATTGGGGTTGCGAGCCATTTGATAAAACATTTTTAAAATAGCTTCGGGCTGTTTGATAAACAGCATTTCGTCAATCACATCGATTAAGTTGCCACGCAGTTGGAAATATTCATCAATAGGGCGCGGTTTTTCATTTGGATTTAATGCCAAGATAGCTTCATCAAACAGTTGTAGCAGCATTTGATTTAATTCCCTGACGCGGCGAGTGACGCGATAGAAATCTTTCATCATGCGCTCGACAGGTTGGTTACGTTCACCGGTGTAACCTAATGATTGTGCAACACTAAATTGACGGTCAAACAGTAGGCGATTGTCATAGCGTTTAACCACTAAATGCAAGGCAAAACGGATTTTCCATAGAAATGATAAACACTCTTTGAGTTCTTGGCGTTCTTCTTCGGTGAGGAAACCAAAGCCCACCATTTCATCGACGGTTGTTGCACCAAAATGACGGCGACCTACCCACAGTAAGGTATGAATATCCCGTAATCCGCCGGGGCTGCTTTTAATATCTGGCTCTAAATTGTAGCTGGTACTGTGATAACGCTGATGGCGTTCCTGCTGTTCGGCTATTTTTGCGGCAAAAAATGTGGCGGAAGGCCAAAAATCATCACTAAAAATGGTTTTCTGTAAGTTTAAGAATAGGGCGATATCACCACAAATTAAGCGCGATTCAATCAGATTAGTCGCCGTGGTTAAGTCTTGTTTTCCAGCGTCAATGCACTCTTCCAATGAGCGAACACTATGCCCGATATCAAAACGCAAATCCCACAGCAAGGTAATGAACTGACCGACTTTAGCTGCAATCTCTTCAGGAATCGGTTGCTGGCTGAGGATTAAAATGTCGATGTCTGATAGCGGGTGTAGCTCATGACGACCATAGCCACCGACGGCAATCAACGACATCCCTGAACATTGGTCAAAATGGTAACTCTGCCAAAGCTTGGTGAGCAGGGCATCAAGATAGTCACTGCGGGCGCGGAGTAAATCCACGACATTTTGCCCTTGGTGAAATGCAGATTCTAACCAAGCATCAAATTGATCAACGTGTTGCCGAAGCGCTGAGAGCTCAAGATCGGAAGGTTGGAATTGCGTGGGGGATAAATAGCTGTTTGAAGGTGCCGTCATCATCATCTGTCCGTGTTGAGAGCCATACAGAAATTATGATCAGCTTACGTTTTTTTAGGGGGGATGAACAGAAAAACTAAGCTCCCCCAAGGAGGAGCTTGAAATACGATTACTCGTTGATCAGAACCGCAGAAATAAATGGCTCTTCTTCTTTACGCAGAGTTAAAATTTCACAGCCGTTGTCAGTCACCGCTAAGGTGTGCTCGTACTGTGCAGACCAACCACGGTCTTTAGTTTTGACTGTCCAGCCATCTTTCATGGTGCGAATACGGAAATCACCGGTATTCACCATTGGCTCGATAGTGAAGGTCATGCCTTTTTGCAGCACAACGCCGCTGTCATCTGCATCATAATGCAGTACTTGTGGCTCCTCGTGGAAGCCTTCACCGATGCCGTGACCGCAATATTCGCGAACTACAGACAGGTCTTGCTTCTCAACAAATTCTTGAATGGCTTTACCGATGGTGCGTAAACGGATACCTGGTTTTACCATGCGGATTGCCAGATACAGACTCTCTTGAGTCACTTGGCACAGGCGCTCACCTTGGATAGTCGGTTTACCGACGATGAACATTTTAGAGGTATCGCCGTGGAAACCATTTTTGATGACAGTGACGTCGATGTTAACCACATCACCATCTTTCAGAATTTTATCGTCACTTGGAATACCGTGGCAGATAACATCATTCACAGAAATACAAACAGACTTAGGGAAACCATGGTAGTCAAGGCAGGCAGGGATCGCTTGTTGTTGCTCAACAATGTGTTTGTGGCAAAGGCGATCCAATTCACCTGTACTGACTCCCGGCACAACATGCGGTGCGATCATTTCTAACACTTCAGCTGCTAGGCGACCAGCAACACGCATTTTCTGAATATCTTCTTCAGTTTTGATAATAATAGCCATGAGTTCAGTCCATATATGTCAGCAAGGGATTTGCGACATGTTAAAAAAAGGGTTTGGAAATGGGCAATTGTTGCGACATTTTTACCGTTGATGCTGAGTATGGTAACAGTCACCGCATTTTCTGCCAACTAGTAGGCGATATGTTTAGATGCCCACAATTCGATTATACAAGCCGATTAAAAACAGATAATGGAGCACAGGGTAAGCCAAGCCTCAGGCGTGGTTTGTTCAAATTGAGCTTTCCAGAGCACAAATTGTCAAAAATGCCAGTCGATTTTTGATGTTGATTTTTTTGTCTTGACCATTTTTCGCTATCGCTTTGTTGTTGCTCCATATTTGCACGGAGGCTCTTTTGTGACGGGCAAAATTCATTGATATTTGAATAGTACACTTAGTTTTTATCAGCGAAAAAAACAACAATTATTGGATTACAACTGCATTTTATGGTATAAAGCGCGCCGGCAATCCATATTTTTCTCTTTATCTCATTTTTTAATCTAATTTGGATTAGTGAGTGAATCTTAAAGGCATCGATTGGATGTGCATAAACTAAAACTCAATTGTGTAATAACACACACGAATCGGCACGTGCGCCGGGGTGCTCTTATGCGTTTAGACGCAGCTATAGAGTCGGTAGCATGGGATTCGTGGAGGCATAACCCCAATTACTTATATACAGAGGTATAAAATGGCAACTGTTTCCATGCGCGATATGTTACAAGCGGGCGTTCACTTTGGTCACCAGACTCGTTACTGGAACCCTAAAATGAAACCTTTCATTTTCGGCGCTCGTAACAAAGTTCATATCATCAACTTGGAAAAGACTGTTCCAATGTTCAACGAAGCTCTGGCTGAGTTGACTAAAATTGCTTCTCGTAAAGGCAAGATTCTGTTTGTTGGTACTAAACGTGCTGCAAGCGAAGCCGTTCAAGAAGCTGCTGGAAGCTGTGATCAATATTTCGTAAACCACCGTTGGTTAGGTGGGATGCTGACTAACTGGAAAACTGTTCGTCAGTCAATCAAACGTCTGAAAGATCTGGAAGTTCAGTCACAAGACGGTACTTTCGACAAACTGACCAAGAAAGAAGCGCTGATGCGTACTCGTGAACTTGGTAAGTTAGAAAACAGCTTAGGCGGTATCAAAGATATGGGCGGTTTACCAGACGCTCTGTTCGTTATCGATGCAGACCACGAACACATTGCTATCAAAGAAGCTAACAACCTGGGTATCCCAGTATTCGCTATCGTTGATACTAACTCTGATCCAGACGGTATCGACTTCGTTATCCCTGGTAACGACGATGCAATCCGTGCAATCAAACTGTATCTGGGCGCTGTTGCAAACACCGTTCGTGAAGGTCGTTCACAAGATCTGGCTGTTCAAGCAGAAGAAAGCTTAGTAGAAGCTGAATAATAAGGCAAAAGCCCTTATTAACCAGGTATTGCTATATATTGGTTAGAAGGGGCCTACTTAGGCCCCTTTTGTCTCTGTGAATCAGAATTATCCTTGTGGGAAAGTCCCGTGAGGCATATCGAGGAATAAATCACATGTCTGGAATTACCGCTGCATTGGTAAAAGAACTGCGCGAACGTACTGGCGCAGGTATGATGGAATGTAAAAAAGCATTAGTTGAAGCTAACGGCGACATCGAATTAGCAATCGACAACATGCGTAAATCAGGTCAAGCGAAAGCTGCTAAAAAAGCAGGCCGTGTTGCTGCTGAAGGCGTTATCCTGACTGAAGTTTTCAACGACGGTAAAACTGGTGCGCTGATCGAACTGAACTGCGAAACTGACTTCGTTGCTAAAGATGCTGGTTTCTTAGCATTCGGTAAAGAAGTTTTAGCTTCAGTTGTTGCTGATAAAAACGCTGACATCGACGCTCTGAAAGCAAAATTCGAAGAAGCACGTACAGCTTTAGTTGCGAAAATTGGTGAAAACATCAATATCCGTCGCGTTGCTATTCTGGAAGGCGCACAAGTAGGTAGCTACCTGCACGGCGCTCGTATCGGTGTTCTGGTTGCTGGCGAAGGCGCAGATGAAGAACTGCTGAAACACATCGCTATGCACATTGCTGCAAGCAAGCCAGAATATGTAACTCCAGAAAACGTTCCAGCTGACGTTGTTGCTCACGAGCACCAAATTCAGTTAGACATCGCTATGCAATCTGGTAAACCACGCGAAATCGCTGAAAAAATGGTTATCGGTCGCATGAACAAATTCACTGGCGAAATCTCTCTGACTGGCCAGCCTTTCGTAATGGATCCAAGCAAATCTGTTGGTGACTTACTGAAAGAAAAAGGTGCTAACGTAACTAACTTCATCCGCTTTGAAGTTGGTGAAGGTATCGAGAAAGTTGAAACTGACTTCGCAGCAGAAGTTGCTGCAATGAGCAAGTAATCAACGAAAAGGGCCGCCGATTGGCGGCCTTTCTTTAATACACTGCATATTTCAAGCTGCATGCATTCGCCTCTTTTAGTGTAGCGATTCAACTTCCTGCAACTTGAACTATTTTTGTGTAGCATTCTGTATCAAATACATTTTTCGGCATATAGAGCGAGGCTCTATATGTATGACTCCAATAATGACCTGTTAGGACACAACTCATGGCAACCAATGCAAAACCCGTTTATCAGCGTATTCTGCTTAAACTAAGTGGCGAGGCTCTACAAGGTGCAGAAGGTTTTGGTATCGATGCTAGCGTTTTAGATCGTATGGCTCAGGAAATCAAAGAACTTATAGAACTGGGTATACAGGTCGGTGTGGTTATTGGTGGTGGTAACTTGTTCCGTGGTGCCGGTCTGGCACAAGCAGGCATGAACCGCGTTGTTGGTGACCATATGGGTATGCTGGCAACCGTGATGAATGGTCTGGCAATGCGTGATGCGCTGCACCGTGCATACGTAAACGCAAGACTGATGTCTGCGATTCCACTCAATGGCGTGTGTGACAACTATAGCTGGGCTGAAGCTATCAGCTTACTGCGTCACGGCCGTGTGGTTATCTTCTCTGCGGGAACAGGAAATCCATTCTTCACAACGGACTCAGCAGCTTGCTTACGCGGTATTGAAATTGAAGCTGATGTTGTACTGAAAGCCACAAAAGTTGATGGCGTTTACTCGTCAGATCCTGCCAAAGATCCTGATGCCGTTCTGTATGAAAACCTGAATTATCAAGAAGTTCTTGAGCGTGAATTGAAAGTTATGGATTTAGCTGCATTTACGCTAGCACGCGATCACAACCTGCCAATTCGTGTTTTCAACATGAATAAGCCAGGCGCATTACGCCGTGTTGTGATGGGTGAAAATGAAGGAACTCTGATTTCTCACAATTAATACTCAGAGACATGACCTGAGTTTGAATGTATTATCTAACATAAATTCAGACAATTTAAGCGAGGCTGCTTTGCGGCCTTTAATAACAAGTTCTTAAGGGTTGATAACGTGATTAACGAAATCCAAAAAGATGCTCAAGACCGTATGGAAAAGAGCCTTGAAGCACTAAAAAGTCAAATCAGCAAAGTTCGTACTGGCCGCGCTTCTCCAAGCCTGTTAGACGGCATCTCTGTTGAATATTACGGTTCAGCAACGCCTCTGCGTCAATTAGCTAACGTGACTGTTGAAGATTCACGTACATTAGCAATTTCTGTTTTTGACCGTAGCATGTCACCTGCAATTGAAAAAGCGATCATGGCGTCTGACTTAGGTCTGAACCCATCTTCAGCAGGTACTGTTATCCGCGTTCCACTTCCTCCATTAACGGAAGAGCGTCGTAAAGACTTAATCAAAGTGGTTCGTGGTGATGCTGAGCAAGGTCGTATCGCAATTCGTAACGTCCGCCGTGACGCGAACGATAAAGTTAAAGCTTTACTGAAAGACAAAGAAATCAGTGAAGATGACGAGCGCCGTTCACAGGATGACATCCAAAAGCTGACTGATAACTTCATCAAAAAAGTGGATGAAGCATTAGCTCAGAAAGAAGCGGAGCTGATGGAGTTTTAATCCATCTTGATAATAAAGCCATCTGAACACATTTTTTAAAAGTGTGCTTTAGTATGGCTTTATTATTTATCATTTCTATTAAACAATCCTTTCTCATCACTAAGCTGATATAATCTCAGTATTGAATTAATACAGAGTATCTGATCACTATGAAACGTCTTACTATCCTGGGTTCTACAGGTTCAATCGGTACAAGTACACTTTCTGTTGTTCGTCAAAATCCTGATAAATTCCAAATTCTTGCATTAGTCGCAGGTAAAAATGTGACTGAGATGGCAAGCCAATGCCTTGAATTTAATCCTAGATATGTCTCAATGGCTGACGAAAGCGCAGCGAAAGCGTTACGTACTATTTTGACGGAAAATAACTGCAAAACAGAAGTTTTATCTGGTACAGAGTCTGCGATTGAACTTGCTGGATTAGATGAAGCGGATCAAGTGATGTCTGCTATTACTGGTGTGGCGGGGCTACTCCCAACGTTGTCAGCCATCCGCAAAGGGAAAAGAATATTATTAGCGAATAAAGAGTCTCTGATTACCAGTGGCCGTTTATTCTTTAATGCGATTCGAGAGCATCAAGCGACAGTTTTCCCGATTGATAGCGAGCATAATGCGATTTTCCAAAGCTTACCAGAAGAGATTCAATTGAATTTAGGCTTTGCCGACCTGACGGCTTCAGGGATTTCCAGCATTGTATTAACTGGGTCTGGTGGACCATTTAGAGACACGCCTTTATCTTATTTTGACCAGGTGACACCTGATGAGGCATGTAATCATCCTAATTGGTCAATGGGGCGCAAAATCTCGGTAGACTCCGCGACTATGATGAATAAAGGTCTAGAATATATCGAGGCCTGCTATTTCTTTAATGCGAACGAAAAGCAGATGGAAGTGATTATTCACCCTCAATCTGTGATCCACTCTATGGTTCGCTACCGTGATGGTAGTGTTATCGCTCAGTTAGGTACACCGGACATGCGCACACCAATTTCGTACAGCATGGCCTATCCTCAGCGCATTATGTCGGGCGCTAAGCCATTGGATTTTACTACGTTATCTTCGCTGACTTTTGTTGAGCCTGATTACCAACGTTATCCTTGCCTGAAACTGGCTATCGATGCATGTCACCAAGGGCAAGCCGCTACCACCGTATTAAATGGTGCGAATGAAATTACTGTCGGTGCATTTTTAGAAGAGAAAATTCGCTTTACGGATATTGCAAAAATCAATCACAAGATTATGGATAAATTAGATTTTTCGGAACCCACGTCTATTGATGAGGTCTTAGAAATCGATGCTTGTGCTCGTCGTGAAGCAGCTCAGCTAATTGCTCAAGAATTTTAATCTTGATATGTGATTTATTTAGTTGCTGATAACTATAATATATCTTTAATATGTGGCGTGTTGAGAATAGAAAGCTTATCAACAATAAGCATATTAAGGATGTGTCTTATCAGCAATTATAATCATAAGAGTTATGATTGAGCCGGATTTCCCAAGTAGTACAGACAAGGATTAACATTTAATGAACTCTAGTGGTGAAAATCTCTCTGATTCTATGATGCCTAAGCATGTTGCCATCATTATGGATGGTAATGGGCGATGGGCAAAACAGAGAGGAAAATTCAGAATTACTGGTCATCGAGCAGGTGTTGAATCTGTACGTAGTTCTGTGCGTTTTGCAGTAAAGAATAATATTCGTTCCCTGACACTTTACGCATTCAGCAGTGAAAATTGGAAAAGACCAGAAAAAGAAGTCAGTTCGTTGATGGATCTGTTTGTTTTTGCATTAGATAATGAAGTCAAAAACCTGCATAAAAATAACGTAAAACTGAAAATTATTGGTGATGTTAACCGCTTTAGTGAAACCTTAAGAAAAAGAATTGATAAAGCGGAAGCATTAACCGCAGGTAACACAGGTTTACAACTGAATATTGCCGCTAACTACGGTGGACGCTGGGATATTGTTAATAGCGTTAAACAAGTTTATGAAAAAGTGAGTCGTGGTGAGTTATCTATTGATGACGTAACTGAAAGTACGATTAGCGACCATGTTTGTATGCATGACCAAGAGTGTGTCGATTTGGTGATCCGTACAGGTGGAGAACATCGCATTAGTAATTTCTTGTTATGGCAGGTTGCTTATGCGGAATTTTATTTCACCAACGTTTTATGGCCAGATTTTGATGAAATGGTGTTTCAGGATGCAGTCGATGCTTTTAGCAAGCGAGAACGGCGCTATGGTGGAGCAGAATCAGATGACGAACTCGTCAAATAAAAGGGGATGGATGTGCTGAAGTATCGTTTACTCACTGCGGTGATTTTAATTCCAATTGTTATTGCTGCACTTTTTTTACTGTCCCCAGCAAATTTCGGTTTTGTGGTGATAGCAGTCTGTGCGTTGGGCGCATGGGAATGGGCGCAATTTGCGGGATGGCATTCACAAACTAAACGTATCGGTTTAGCAGTTGTATTTGCGGCGGTATTACTCGCAATTCAATTTTCTTTACCAGACATGACCGCACTTTCAAGTTCTCCGTTTATTTTATATAGCCTCTGGGCGGGCTTAATCTGGTGGATTGCCGCCATTTTATTGGTTGTGACATACCCAGCCTCTGCTTCATGGGGTAAATCGGTCATCATTCGCTTGCTGTTTGGCGTATTAACTATTGTGCCTTTCTATAGTGGCATGATGGTATTAAGAACCATTGGTTACCAAGCTGATACCTCTGTTGGGGCATGGTGGCTACTCTACGTTATGTTACTGGTATGGGGTGCTGATTCCGGTGCTTATGCATTTGGACGTACTATTGGTCGCAATAAAATGGCACCAAAAGTTTCCCCGGGTAAAACATGGGAAGGGTTAATCGGTGGTTTAATTACCGCTGGAATTATCTCATGGTTATTTAGCTTATATGCGCCAATCCCAGCAATGCCAGATTATTTACTAGTGACTTCAATTATTGTTGTTGTAGTATCTGTGTTCGGTGACTTAACAGAGAGTATGTTTAAGCGCCAATCCGGTATTAAAGACAGTAGTCATTTAATTCCAGGTCACGGTGGAATACTCGATAG
This sequence comes from Providencia sp. JGM181, assembly GCF_018257375.1. NCBI lineage: Bacteria > Pseudomonadati > Pseudomonadota > Gammaproteobacteria > Enterobacterales > Morganellaceae > Providencia > Providencia sp. JGM181. The sequence goes on from NZ_JAERJY010000010.1 coordinate 26,739, forward strand.
AATTGATAGCCTAACTGCGGCAATCCCTGTATTTGCAGGGCTGAATTTGTTAGTTTTTAACGGTTTTGGTCTTTAGGAAGATTAATGGGATTTATTTGGAGCTTAGCGGCGTTTATTATTGCGATTGGTGTGCTGATTACGGTGCACGAATTCGGGCATTATTGGGTCGCGCGCCGTTGCGGTGTTTATGTTGAAAAGTTCTCTATAGGGTTTGGTAAAACGCTATGGCGTAAAGTCGATAAACATGGGACAGAGTTTGTTTTAGCGCTGATCCCGCTTGGTGGCTACGTCAAAATGCTCGATGAGCGTGTTGGTGAAGTAAGCCCAGAACGCCGTCATTTAGCTTTCAATAATAAGACCGTTGGACAACGTGCCGCCATTATCAGCGCGGGGCCTCTTGCGAACTTTTTGCTCGCTATTGTTGTCTACTGGATTGTCTTTATGATTGGGATTCCGTCTGTTCGCCCAGTCATTGATAGCATTAAGCCAAATTCCATTGCTGCTGAGGCAAATTTTGAGCCTCAAATGGAACTAAAATCGATAGACGGTATCGAAACACCTGATTGGAATTCAGTTCGTTTAGCGCTAGTGAGTAAAATTGGTGATAGGGAATTTACTGCACAAGTTTTACCTCAAGGATATAATGAGCCGGTTTCTAAAACAGTAGATTTAAGCGCATGGCAGTTTGACCCTGAAAAGCAGGATCCTATTTTATCAATAGGGATTATGCCAGTGTCTGCGAAGGTTGACCCAGTCATCCATAAAGTGACGGAAGGCTTAGCGGGCGAGCGTGCCGGTTTAAAACCGGGAGATAGAATTATCAGTGTCAACGGAGAGCTTCTGGATACGTGGAATCCAGTGACGAGAATAATCCGAAATAATCCGGGGACACCATTAAAATTAGCCGTACAACGTAATTCGACATTGATTGATTTAACCTTGGTTCCTGATGTTCAGGAAGGCAAAAAAGGTGAGCGTTTTGGTGTTGCAGGTGTCGAACTAACTGTATTACCGCTAGCTGATGAATATAAAATAGTGCAGCAATACAACCCTATATCTGCACTGTTTCAAGCTAGCGACAAGACTTGGCAGTTAATGAAACTGACAGTCAATATGATGGGTAAACTGGTTGTTGGGGATGTCAAACTCAATAACTTGAGCGGGCCGGTATCTATCGCAAAAGGTGCGGGGGTTTCGGCGGAGTCAGGCTTGGTATATTATCTGATGTTTATTGCGCTGATTAGCGTGAACTTAGGCATCATCAATCTATTTCCATTGCCTGTGTTAGATGGGGGGCACTTACTCTTCTTATTAATTGAAAAAATTAAAGGGAGTCCAGTGTCTGAGCGAGTACAAGACTTTAGTTTTCGAATTGGTGCAATGGCATTGATTCTGTTAATGGGACTTGCACTTTTTAATGATTTCTCTCGCTTCTAATTTTGTAAGCTTGGGACCAGTAAGGAATACGCATAACAACGATGGCGATGAAAAAGTTGCTCATAGCGTCGCTGCTTTTAGGTAGCGCCACTGCATACGGTTCAGACGGATTCGTAGTTAAAGACATTCGTTTCGAAGGTCTACAACGCGTCGCCGTTGGTGCAGCATTATTGAACATGCCTGTCAGGGTCGGGGATTCAATCGATAACGAAGATATCAGTCGTTCGATTCGTTCGCTATTCTCTACAGGTAACTTCGAAGATGTTAGGGTCCTGCGTGATGGAAATACGCTGATCGTTCAAGTTAAAGAACGACCAACCATCGCGAGTATCACTTTTACAGGTAACAAATCTGTAAAAGATGACATGCTAAAGCAGAACTTGGAAGCATCCAATGTCCGTGTGGGTGAAGCATTAGACCGCACTAAAATTGCGAATATTGAAAAAGGTTTAGAGGACTTTTACTACAGTGTTGGTAAATACAATGCGACAGTAAAAGCGGTGGTCACGCCATTACCACGTAACCGCGTGGATTTAAAATTTGTGTTCTCTGAAGGCGTGTCTGCAAAAATCCAGCAGATCAACATTGTGGGTAATAAAAATTACTCAACAGCGGAATTGGTGAACAAGCTCCAATTACGTGATGATGTGCCATGGTGGAACCTAGCGGCTGACCAAAAATATCAAAAACAAAAATTGGCGGGTGACTTAGAAACCCTGCGCAGTTTCTACCTTGATCGTGGTTATGCACGTTTCAATATCGACTCAACGCAAGTGAGTCTGACACCAGACAAGAAAGATATCTACATTACGATTAATGTCACTGAAGGAGATCAATATAAGATTTCTGGCGTGGACGTTAATGGTAATACGGCAGAGCATTTAGCGGATATCCAAGAGCTGATCACTATCACACCAGGTGAGTTATACAATGGTGCGCAAGTGACTCAGATGGAAAACCAAATTAAAGACCTGTTTGGTCGTTATGGTTACGCTTATCCGCGCGTAATGACTCAGCCTGAAATTAATGACGCTGACAAGACCGTTAAACTGCATGTTAACGTTGATGCAGGTAACCGTTTCTATGTTCGCCAAATTCGTTTCCAAGGCAACGATACCAGTAAAGATTCCGTTTTACGCCGTGAAATGCGTCAAATGGAAGGTGCTTGGTTAGGTAACGATTTAGTTGAATTAGGTAAAGAGCGTCTGAACCGTACTGGTTTCTTCGAAACTGTTGATGTTGAAACTCAGCGCATTCCGGGTAGCCCAGACCAAGTTGATGTTATCTATAAGGTTAAAGAACGTAACACTGGTTCAATGAACTTTGGTGTTGGTTTCGGTACTGAAAGTGGCGTTAGCTTCCAAGTTGGTGTAACTCAGGATAACTGGTTGGGTACAGGTAATGCGGTTGGTATTAACGCCAGCCGAAATGACTACTCAACAAACGTAGAGTTTTCAATGACAGACCCTTACTTTACTGTAAACGGTGTGAGTCTGGGTGGACGTATTTTCTATAACGACTTTAGTGCGAAAGATGCGGACTTATCTGGCTATAACAACAAAACGTATGGTTTAGATAGCACATTAAGCTTCCCATTCAATGAAAATAACTCCTTCCGTATTGGTGCGGGTTATGTTCATAACGACCTGTCTGACATGCGTGCGCAAGCTGCAATGTGGGACTATCTACAATCTATGGGTGAAAACCCACCGGTGACTAAAGATGGTCGTAACAAAGAAAGCTTCAGAGCTGATGACTTTACGCTAAACTTAGGTTGGACATATAACTCCTTAAACCGTGGTTTCTTCCCAACATCGGGTAACAAAACCAGTGTTTCAGGCAAAATTACTGTCCCAGGTTCTGATAACGAATACTACAAACTGCGTTTTGATACTGCCCAATATCTCCCATTGAATGATGATGAAACATGGGTTGTGTTAGGTCGCGCGCAGGCGGGTTATGGTGATGGTATTGGTAGCAAACAAATGCCATTCTATGAGAACTTCTATGCAGGGGGTTCTAGCACTATCCGTGGTTTCCGTTCAAATAACATCGGTCCGAAAGCTGTATATCTGAAGAATGTAGATGGCAAAGATGGTCCTGAGCCAGGTAGCCCATCTAGCGATGCGGTTGGTGGTAACGCGATGTATGCAGGTTCATTTGAGCTGATTACACCAACGCCATTTATCGACGAAAAATATGCGAATACGATCCGTACATCTCTGTTTGTAGATGCGGGAACCGTATGGGATACCAACTGGAACAGTATTAACCCAGCATGGCGTGCAGGTATGCCTGACTACGGTACAGCAACTAACGTCCGTGTTTCTACGGGTATTGCTTTACAGTGGATTTCGCCACTTGGACCTCTGGTCTTCTCCTATGCGCAACCTATCAAGGATTACGAAGGCGACAAATCAGAACAGTTCCAATTTAATATTGGTAGAACTTGGTAATAATTCAGTCTCTATCGAAATCAGCCCTCATAAAATAATGAGGGCTACCAAAATTTCCAGCCATAAGAATGGGTTAAGGAGTTTAGTGTGAAAAAATTGTTGTGTGCAGCGGGTGTGAGTATTGCTTTAGCAATGTCTGCGGGTGCGTATGCTGAAAAAATCGCTATCGTTAATGTTGGCGAAGTTTTCCAGAACATGCCTGCTCGTGAAGCCGTTGCTAAACAGCTTGAGAGTGAATTCAAAAGCCGTGCTACTGAACTGCAGAATCTGGAAAAAGATCTGCAATCACGCGTAGAAAAACTGCGTCGTGACGGTGCGACTATGAGCACTAGCGATCGTGAAAAGCAGGAAAAAGAATTAATCACTAAACGTGACCAGTTCGCTGAAAAAGCTCAGAAATTTGAAGAAGACAATCGTCGTCGTCAAGCTGAAGAGCGTAATAAAATCCTGAGCCGTATCCAAGATTCTATTAAATCTGTTGCAGCGAAAGAAGGCTATGATGTTGTTATCGATGCAAACGCAGTTGCGTATGCAAAAGATGGTATCGATATCACCAGTCAGGTTCAAAAACAGGTTAAATAATAGATGTCTTCAATTCGATTAGCTGACCTTGCTCAGCAGTTGAATGCACAGTTACACGGTGATGGCGATATCGTCATCACCGGTATTGCACCGATGTATTCAGCGAATAATCAGCAGATTACTTTTTTATCTGATAGCCGTTACAGCGATAAGTTGGCAGATTGCCAAGCTGCTGCTGTGGTATTAACTGAAAAAGATCTGAGTGCTTGTAAGGTTGCTGCACTGGTTGTAGATAATCCTTACCTTGCTTATGCGCACATGGCGCAAATTATGGATACCACTCCAGCCCCTGCTGAGAATATCCATGCGTCAGCGGTCATTGCTGATGATGCCCAGCTTGGTCAGAATGTAGCAATTGGCGCGAATGCCGTTATCGAAAGTGGCGTTGTGCTAGGTGATAACGTTGTGATTGGTGCAGGTTGTTTTATTGGTAAAAATACCCGCATTGGTGCAGGCACCCGTTTATGGGCGAATGTCAGTGTTTACCATCATGTTGAGATTGGGGAAAGTTGCTTAATCCAGTCAGGCACAGTGATCGGTTCTGATGGCTTTGGTTATGCCAATGATCGTGGTAATTGGATCAAGATCCCACAATTAGGTACCGTGATCATCGGATCTCGTGTTGAGATCGGTGCGTGTACAACAATTGACCGTGGCGCATTAGATAACACAGTCATTGGCAATGGCGTTATCATCGATAACCAATGCCAAATTGCGCACAATGTAACAATAGGCGATAATACCGCAGTTGCGGGTGGCGTCATTATGGCTGGTAGTTTAAAAATCGGTCGCTATTGTATGATTGGCGGAGCCAGTGTTATCAATGGTCATATGGAAATCTGTGACAAGGTTACCGTAACAGGTATGGGAATGGTCATGCGACCAATTACTGAGCCAGGAGTTTACTCTTCCGGTATTCCTTTACAGCCGAATAAAGCATGGCGTAAAACCGCAGCTTTAGTCTTAAGCATCAATGAGATGAATAAGCGTCTAAAAACACTTGAACGTGAATTAGATAGCCAAAATCAAAAAAATCAGTAATTATTTGGTAATTCAAGCTAAAATAGTTTCTTGAGTTACGTTTTTTCCGGCCTGCCTGTTAACTCGCTATTGAGTTAAAGCGGGCCGATTCATTAATTAAATAGCATTAATAGACAGGAAGAGTATTTCGATGAGTGATAATCATACTCTGAATATAGAAGAAATCTTAGAACTACTTCCGCACCGTTACCCATTCCTTTTGGTTGACCGTGTATTGGATTTTGAAGAAGGTAAATCTTTGCGCGCGGTAAAGAACGTCTCTTTTAACGAGCCATTCTTTCAGGGACATTTCCCTAGCAAACCAATTTTCCCGGGTGTTTTAATTTTAGAAGCAATGGCTCAGGCTACGGGTATCCTTGCATTTAAAAGCGTAGGCAAACTTGAACCCGGCGAGCTGTATTATTTTGCAGCGATTGATAACGCACGCTTTAAACGTCCAGTTCTGCCAGGAGATCAAATGATCCTGGAAGTTGAATTTATCAAAGAACGTCGCGGTGTTGCACGTTTTAAAGGTGTAGCAAAAGTTGATGGAGAAGTGGCCTGCGAAGCAGAAATGATGTGCGCCCGTCGTCGTGAGGTCTGATATGATTGACAAAACTGCCTATGTTCATCCCTCATCTATTGTAGAAGATGGAGCTGTTATTGGTGCCAATGTACGCATTGGTCCTTTTTGCTATATCGGCGCTAATGTTGAAATTGGTGAAGGTACTGAGCTGAAATCTCACGTTGTTGTAAACGGACACACGAAAATTGGTCGTGACAACGTTATTTTTCAATTTGCTTCGATTGGTGAAATTAACCAAGACCTGAAATACCAAGGTGAGCCAACTCGCGTTGAGATTGGCGACCGTAACCGCATCCGTGAAAGTGTGACTATCCACCGTGGAACCACACAAGGCGGTGACCTAACTAAAATTGGTAATGATAACTTACTGATGGTTAACGTCCATATTGCGCATGACTGCATCATTGGTAACCGCTGTATTATCGCGAATAACGGAACGTTAGGTGGTCACGTCACTCTTGGTGATTTCGCTATTATTGGTGGCATGACTGCGGTGCATCAATTCTGTCAGATTGGTGCGCACGTAATGGTCGGTGGATGCTCTGGTGTTGCACAAGACGTACCTCCATACGTTATTGCACAGGGCAACCATGCAACTCCATTTGGTTTAAACCTTGAAGGTTTAAAACGCCGTGGTTTTGAAAAAGAATCTCTGCACGCTATTCGTAACGCCTACAAAACGTTATACCGCTCAGGGAAGTCTTTGGAAGAAGCACGTGAAGAAATTGCTGAAATGGCAAAAACTGACGAACACGTCAAAGTATTTAGTGATTTCTTAGAAGACTCAGCACAATCTAAGCGCGGAATTATTCGTTAATTTTTGCTGCTGCAGATGAATACAAGAAAAGGCCTTTAATAAGGAGCGAATTTTGGTGAATAGCAACCGCCCACTTACTATTGGCCTTGTTGCCGGAGAAACCTCTGGTGATATCTTAGGCGCAGGACTTATCCGCGCCTTAAAACAACAAGTCCCCAATGCCCGTTTTGTCGGTGTTGCAGGTCCTCTCATGCAAGCAGAAGGTTGTGAAGCTTGGTATGAAATGGAAGAGCTCGCCGTCATGGGGATTGTTGAAGTCCTTGGTCGTTTACCTCGTTTATTATCCATCCGTAAAGATTTAACTCAGCGTTTTACTGAGTTACAACCTGATGTGTTTGTTGGCATTGATGCGCCTGATTTCAATATCACCCTTGAAGGTCGCTTAAAATCAAAAGGCATTAAAACCATTCATTATGTCAGCCCATCTGTTTGGGCATGGCGCCAAAAGCGCGTATTCAAAATTGGTCGCTCCACAAATTTAGTCTTAGCATTTCTCCCATTTGAGAAAGCATTTTATGACCGTTTTGATGTCCCTTGCCGTTTTATTGGGCACACCATGGCGGATTCAATCCCCTTAAACCCTGATAAACAGGCTGCGCGTGAACGTTTAAATATCCCCGTAACTGCAAAATGTTTAGCATTGTTACCAGGAAGTCGCCATTCTGAAGTCGAAATGCTTAGCGCTGATTTCTTAAAAACCGCTACACTATTAAGTAGCCACTTTGCCGATCTACATATTGTCGTGCCTCTGGTAAATCAGAAACGCCGCCAGCAATTCGATGAAATAAAACAACAGGTTGCTCCAGAGTTGAATGTCCATATTTTGGATGGACAGGCTCGCGATGCAATGACTGCGGCAGATGCGACATTACTCGCTTCAGGCACCGCTGCCTTAGAATGTATGCTAACCAAATGCCCAATGGTAGTGGGTTATCGCATGAAGCCTTTCACATTCTGGCTTGCCAAGCGCTTAGTCAAAACGCCTTATGTTTCTTTGCCAAATTTATTGGCAGGGAAAGAAATCGTGAAAGAATTACTCCAAGAAGAGTGCCAGCCACAGCAGCTTGCAGACCAGTTACTTCCATTGTTGGAAGGCGGAAAGCAAGTGGACGCGCTGAAGGAAACTTTCTTACAATTGCATCAATTGATTCGTTGTGATGCAGACCAACAAGCCGCTGATGCTGTATTAGATTTGGTTAGAAAATAATGGAATTTATATACCCGAAAGCCAACTTAATTGCTGGCGTTGATGAAGTGGGGCGCGGGCCGCTTGTCGGTGCTGTCGTGACCGCTGCTGTGATTTTAGACCCCAACAATCCGATTGAAGGACTTGCCGACTCGAAAAAACTCAGCGAAAAAAAGCGTGAAAAGCTGTTCGATGAGATCAAAGAAAAAGCACTGTGTTGGTGTATTGGTCGTGCAGAACCTGAGGAAATTGACCAACTCAACATATTGCATGCGACTATGTTGGCAATGCAAAGAGCGGTAGAAGGCCTTTCAATTCAACCAGAATTCGTCTTAGTGGATGGCAACCGCTGCCCTAAATTGACCATGCCATCACAGGCTGTTGTCAAAGGTGATAGTTTAGTCCAAGAGATCAGCGCTGCATCAATTCTGGCTAAAGTTATTCGAGATAGAGAAATGGTCGAGCTTGATAAAGCGTTCCCTGAATATGGTTTTGCGAAACACAAAGGCTATCCTACAGCGTATCATTTAGAAAAATTAGCTGAGTTTGGCGCTACCGAGTTTCACCGTAAAAGCTTCGCGCCTGTAAGACGTGCGTTAGACATTAAATAGTCGGCATAAGAAAAATAGGTATAAAGTTAATGGCTTCTCCTCGTTTTATTCATCTACGTGTTCACAGTGACTACTCCATGATTGATGGGCTGGCAAAAACCGGCCCATTAGTGAAAAAAGTCGCCGCCATGGGCATGCCTGCATTTGCCATCACGGATTTTACTAACCTTTGTGGGTTAGTGAAGTTTTATGGTGCGGCTCATGGTGCAGGTATTAAGCCAATCATTGGGGCTGATTTTTATATGGAAAGTGAGCAACTTGGTGATGAGGTTGCTCACTTAACGGTTCTGGCTCGCAACAATGAAGGCTATCAAAACCTCACCTTACTTATCTCCGAAGCTTACCAAAAAGGCTATGGCGCAATTGGTCCAACTATCCATCGCGATTGGCTCATCAAACATAAAGAGGGTTTGATCCTACTATCAGGCGGTCGAAAAGGGGATGTGGGGCAGTTTCTACTCCGCGGTAACCAAGCATTAGTGGATGAGAGCTTAGCGTTCTACCAAACCCACTTTCCTGATGCTTACTATCTTGAGCTTATTCGTACTGGGCGACCAGATGAAGAGAGCTACCTACATGCTGCTGTCGAATTAGCAACTCAGCGTGGTCTGCCTGTAGTGGCAACCAACGATGTCTGTTTCATTGAAAGCAGTGACTTTGATGCCCATGAAATTCGTGTCGCTATTCATGATGGATTCACGTTAGCCGATCCGAAGCGTCCAAAAAATTATAGTCCTCAGCAATACTTACGTACTGAAGAAGAGATGTGCGAGCTGTTTGCCGACATCCCTGAAGCATTAGAAAATAGTGTAGAGATTGCTAAGCGCTGTAACGTCACTATTCGTCTTGGTGAATATTTCCTACCGAAATTCCCGACTGGGGATATGGAAACGGAAGACTTTCTGGTCATGCGTTCAAAAGAAGGTCTGGAAGAGCGCCTTAAATTCTTATTCCCAGATGAAAAAGTCCGAGCAGAAAGACGCCCTGAATATGATGAACGTTTAGAAATCGAACTCAATGTTATCAACCAGATGGGATTCCCTGGCTACTTCTTGATCGTAATGGAATTTATCCAATGGTCGAAAGATAATGGTGTTCCTGTTGGTCCAGGGCGAGGCTCAGGTGCGGGCTCTTTAGTGGCTTATGCACTAAAAATCACTGACTTAGATCCACTTGAACTTGACCTGCTGTTTGAGCGTTTCTTGAACCCAGAGCGGGTTTCAATGCCAGACTTTGACGTTGACTTCTGCATGGAAAAACGTGACCAAGTTATTGACCACGTTGCTCAAATGTATGGGCGAGACGCGGTATCCCAGATTATTACCTTTGGTACGATGGCAGCAAAAGCTGTTATTCGTGACGTTGGACGTGTACTGGGGCATCCATATGGTTTCGTTGATAGAATTTCTAAACTGGTTCCCCCTGATCCAGGAATGACCCTTGAAAAAGCCTTTGAAGCAGAACCGCAACTGCCTGAAATTTATGAAGCAGATGAAGAGGTTAAAGCGCTAATCGATATGGCGCGTAAGCTTGAAGGGGTAACGCGTAACGCCGGTAAGCACGCCGGTGGGGTAGTTATTGCACCAACTAAAATTACGGATTTTGCACCGCTTTATTGCGATGCTGAAGGTAATAACCCCGTAACACAATTCGATAAAAACGATGTCGAATATGCAGGCTTGGTAAAATTCGACTTCCTAGGTCTGCGTACGCTGACCATTATTAACTGGGCATTGGAGATGATCAATGCCCGTCGAGCCAAGAAAAATTTAGAACCGATTGATATTGCAGCTATTCCTTTACAGGATAAGAAAAGCTTCGATATGTTGCAGCGCTCGGAAACCACGGCGGTATTCCAATTAGAATCCCGAGGAATGAAGGATCTGATTAAACGCCTGCAACCGGACTGTTTTGAAGATATGATCGCTCTGGTGGCGTTATTCCGCCCAGGTCCGCTGCAATCGGGGATGGTAGATAACTTTATCGACCGTAAACATGGTCGTGAAGAGATCTCATATCCTGATGTAAATTGGCAGCACGAATCATTAAAACCTGTTCTAGAGCCAACTTATGGTATTATCCTATACCAAGAACAGGTTATGCAGATTGCTCAGGTTTTAGCGGGCTATACTCTCGGTGGCGCGGATATGTTGCGTCGAGCGATGGGTAAAAAGAAACCTGAAGAGATGGCAAAACAGCGCTCTGTTTTTGAGGAAGGTTCCATCAAAAATGGGGTAGATGGCGAGTTGTCGATGAAAATCTTTGACTTGGTGGAAAAATTCGCCGGTTATGGGTTTAACAAGTCACACTCCGCTGCCTATGCGCTGGTTTCGTACCAAACATTATGGCTAAAAGCTCACTATCCGGCTGAATTTATGGCTGCAGTAATGACTGCGGATATGGATAACACGGAAAAAGTAGTCGGGCTGGTTGATGAATGTTGGCGTATGGGCTTGAAAGTATTGCCACCAGATATCAATAGTGGGTTATATCACTTCCATGTGAATGATGAAGGTGAGATAGTTTACGGCATCGGCGCAATTAAAGGCGTTGGAGAAGGCCCAATCGAAGCGATTATTGAAGCTCGCCAACAAGGTGGGATCTTTAAAGAAATTTTCGATCTTTGTGCTCGTGTGGATATTAAAAAGATCAACCGCCGCGTGATGGAAAAGCTGATCATGGCAGGGGCATTCGACCATTTAGGCCCTCACCGAGCGGCTTTAATGTCATCCCTTGAAGATGCATTAAAAGCGGCAGATCAGCATGCGAAAGCAGAAGCTATCGGGCAAGGGGATATGTTTGGAGTGCTTGCCGAAGCCCCAGAGCAGGTTGAAAGTTCTTACGCGAGTGTGCCGAAGTGGCCTGAGCAAGTCGTGCTAGAAGGTGAGCGCGAAACTTTGGGTCTCTATTTGACAGGTCACCCAATAACGCGATACTTAAGTGAGATAGAGCGTTATACAAATGGTTTGAGATTGAAAGATGTGAACCCAACCCCTCGTGGTCAAGTGACAACTGTGGTAGGTTTAGTGCTCTCTGCCAAAGTGATCACCACCAAACGTGGAAACCGAATTGGGATTTGCACGCTCGATGATCGTTCCGGTCGTCTGGATATTATGCTATTTTCAGATGCGCTGGATAAATACCAACATATGTTGGAAAAAGACAATATTTTAATTGCCACCGGTCAGGTCAGCTTTGATGATTTCAATGGTGGTAATAAAATGACAGTGCGCGAATTGATGGATATCGGAGAAGCAAGGGAAAAGTATGCGCGCGGCCTTGCAATTTCACTGTCCGATAAACAGATTAACGATCAATTACTGAATCGGCTTCGTAATGCGCTTGAACCTCACCGTTCAGGCACGATACCGGTTCACTTGTATTATCAGAAGGATGATGCCAGAGCTAAGCTTAAGTTTGGCGTTGTTTGGCGTGTAACACCCGTGGATCCCCTTCTGAACGACCTTCGAACTCTGCTGGGTAGTGAGCAGGTAGAATTAGAATTTGACTAAAATAGGAATATTATGAGTCTGGACTTTCTTGATTTTGAACAGCCGATTGCTGAATTAGAGGCGAAAATCGATTCCCTAACTGCAGTTAGCCGTCAAGATAACAACTTAGAAGTCAACCTGGATGAAGAGGTTGCTCGTTTACGTGAAAAAAGTGTTGAACTGACACGTAAGATTTTCTCTGATCTGGGGGCTTGGCAAATTGCTAAACTCGCTCGTCACCCACGTCGTCCATACTCTTTGGACTACATTTCCCGTATTTTTACAGATTACCAAGAGTTAGCGGGTGATCGCGCGTATGCCGATGACAAAGCGATTATTGGTGGTTTAGCTCGTTTAGATGGGCGTCCAGTGATGGTTATTGGTCATCAAAAAGGCCGTGAAACGAAAGAGAAAATTCGCCGTAACTTTGGTATGCCAGCACCAGAAGGCTACCGTAAGGCACTGCGTCTGATGGAAATGGCTGAGCGTTTTAACCTGCCAATTATTACGTTTATTGATACTCCGGGTGCATATCCAGGTGTTGGTGCAGAAGAGCGCGGTCAATCCGAAGCGATTGCACGTAACTTACGTGAAATGTCTCGTTTATCCGTTCCAGTGATCTGTACCGTGATCGGTGAAGGCGGTTCAGGTGGTGCATTAGCGATTGGTGTGGGTGATAAAGTGAATATGCTGCAATACAGCACCTATTCCGTTATCTCACCGGAAGGTTGCGCATCTATTCTGTGGAAAAGTGCTGATAAAGCACCATTAGCGGCTGACGCGATGGGTATTACGGCGCCTCGCTTAAAAGAGCTGAAGCTAATTGATAGCGTGATCCCTGAACCTCTGGGCGGCGCTCATCGTAATTACGATGAAATTGCAGAATCTCTGAAAGCACAAATCACGCAAGACTTGAATGAGTTAGAAACTCTGGATGAAGAAGCACTGAAAAATCGCCGTTATCAACGTCTGATGGGATACGGTTACTGCTAATTAGCTAACCTATTCAGTGTAATCCAGCCTATTTTGAAACGGGAGTCGGTTTAGCCAGCTCCCGTTTTTTATGGCTCATGCTTTAGTTTTCATATTTATTAATCAATGATCATAAGCTTAATTATCCAAATTATCATATTCAAAAATTAGTATTAAAAAATAGAATGTTTTTAATG